>JACQOC010000111.1 GCA_016202785.1 Candidatus Aenigmatarchaeota archaeon | reverse complement strand
GTATATGTGTAGCAAGCCGGCGGCCAGCAGGATGTTGGCGGCATGCAGGGTGGCGCTCAGTGGCTCCATACTATCACAAACCCATGCGGCCTTATATTGGTTTCCCCAATTCGATCAGCCGGTCAAGCGCCATGCGGTTCTGTTTCAGCAGCGGCGCAAGCTGGAAGGCATCGGCGTATTTGCTGCCTGCAGATGCGACCAGCCCGGATCTTTCCAGCACGCGTAGGTGGTATTCGGCGGTCTTGTAATCGATGCTCAGGGCCGCAGCTATCTGGTTAGTGTTGACCGGCCTGGCGCCCAGCAGCGTCAGGATGCGCAGCCGCATCGGCCCGCCGCGTGTGCCAGCGATGGCCAGCTGCAGCGCTCTCCCCAGTATCCGCTCGGCGATAGCGGGCATCATCAGATTGGATGTTTTTGCTAAAAAGCGGCCAATGATATTTTCCACACCAATAGCGCACCGGACAGATGACAACACGCCGGGTGGCAATTTAAAGCCATTCTCTACCATTCACTTATGAAAATCTATGTGAATGAAAAGCTGAAGATGTTCTGGAGTGAGCTCAACGCATTTTACCGGGAACGTGCCAGCCAAGATCGGCCAGCAATCCTGGAACGACCGTTTCACCTCCAATTGAAAGATAATTATAACATCAGCGCATCAGTCGCTTGCGAGCTCAACAATAGGATCCAAGTGTATTCGATGCTGCCGCAGGAGGGCAAGGCCGAGACTGCGGCGCAACTGCAGCTGGAAGGCATCGATGCCAACCAGCTGAGCTACTTGGATAAGAAAGTGCTTGGCGCCAACGAAGTGAACCGCATCTTCGGCACGCCGCTGGATGCGGTCTTCGCATTGTTCAATTCGGTGCAGGGCATCCAACATCTTACCCAATACCGGGAACAAGCGGAGCTTGCCAAGCTGAACCAGGAAGCGCTTGATAATAGCGGTGCGCAGAAGGCCGAAGCGTGCGTGCTGCAGCTGTTCGATTACGTTCGGACCCAGCATTTGTACCCGCTCGGCTACCCGAATATTGATGCGTTGCTAAAGGATGAAGACGTTGTGGAACGTATCGAGCAGCTGACTGGCTACCCGGCTAAGGAGTTGGAACGGCTTTCTGCGACCCGGCATCCTATATACCAAAGCCTGCGCATCCAGACCGCTGGCAAATTGTTGCTGGGCATTGCGGATCTCAAGGAAATACTCAAAGAACATGCGGGCGATAAGGAAAACGGTATCAGTGCGCTCATGGTGCAAGTGTGGGCAAACGATGAAACCGTTCGGATCGAAATCGCCAGTCACCAGCAGTCTTTTGGTCTCGAGCACATCGATGACGCGGTTTTGTTGGAGCACATGGAACAAGCGCTGGGTGAAGTGCTTGACCCGCGGATATTGAAGCTGAACGACGACTACCAAAATTTTGCCGTGTGGAGGCGCCTCAAACTGACCTCGGCCACGATTGGCGAAAACATGCTATAATGTCCTCACGCTCCGGCACACCCATCTGGGAAAACCTTTAAATAGCCGGCCGCGCGCAACGTTAAGCATGATTGGCGGCAAAGCCGTGGCGGTCCTCATTCTCAGCCTGGCGGTCCTGGCCTCGGGCTGCACCACCACCCAGGACAGCGGCGTGATGGAAAAGCCAGCAGGCTTGATGGGAAAGGATGCTGGAGCCGCCGGCCCGGAAGGTGTAATGGAAAAAAACGGCACGGCTGCCGGCGGCATGGAAACGGCCATGGCTAAATACCAGGGCCAAGTGCTGGCCGGAAAATCCGCGCTGCTGCTCGATTTCGTCCAGGCTGATTACGAGCAAGCTATGCAGACCAACAGGCTGGTTGTGCTGTACTTCTATGCAGACTGGTGCCCAATCTGCAAAGCCGAAGTGCCGCAGCTGTACGCAGCGTTTGACCAGCTGCAAAGCGAAAATGTGGTGGGTTTCCGGGTCAACTTCAATGACGGCAGCACGGATGACTTCGAGCGCGGTCTAGCCGAAAAGCATGGTGTGGCATATCAGCACACCAAAGTGTTCACCAGGAACGGCCAGCAAGTGCTAAAGTCGCCCGAAACTTGGGACACGCAACGGTACCTTACGGAAATAGGGAAGGCATCCTAGAGCTATGGCAAACAAGCAGGCGGTAATTTTCCTGAACTCGGCGTTCTTCGTGCTCGGCTTCACCCTAGTGTTCTCCATCATTGGCGTGCTGCTGCAAACTTTGCTGTCTAATGTGGCCTTTAATGTCGTCAACATCCTGCGGGTCGCTGGCGGCATCACTATCACGCTGTTCGGCCTGTACCTGATAATGTCTACACGTTACACCATTCCATTCCTGGCGCGCGAGCACAAGTTCAAAGTCAGACGGTTGGGCAGCAGCTACCTTACCTCGCTGGTGTTTGGCATGGCGTTCGCGGCCGGCTGGACGCCGTGCGTCGGCGCCATCCTTGGCTCCATCTATGCTCTCGCGGCAACCGCGCCTGGCCTGGGCTTCCTGCTGCTGTTCGCCTATTCGCTCGGCATCGGCGTACCGTTCCTCCTTGCCGGAGCATTCACCGCGCGCTTCTCCGCCCTCCTGGAGCGGTCGCAGGGCCTGCTCAGATATTTCAACATCGTCGGCGGTCTGTTCCTGGTCGCTTTGGGCCTGCTGGTCACGTTCAACTACATCGGCATCATCGCCAGCTTCTTCGTCGGCACCGAAGGCGCCGTCACCGAGGCTGGGCAGGTGAACGTGGCGGTTGCCTTTATAGCAGGCATCCTTACCTTCCTGTCGCCGTGCATATTGCCGCTAATACCGGCTTTCTTATCCTATATGGCCGGGACCGCGGCAAAGGAGCTGAAAGGGTGAAAATCGAGGTTGCGGTCTTCGGCCTGGTGGCAGCCTTTGTAATCCTTGGCACGCTTATCACCGTCAACGCGCCGCAACTGCAGCCGGCCGGCGCGAAAAGCGGCCTGCCGGTATTGGGCAAGGCGCCGGAGCTGGCCGGCATCAAGGGCTGGCTTAACTCTGAGCCGCTCACCATCGCCGGCCTGAAGGGCAAGGTAGTGCTGGTCGACTTCAGGACCGACAGCTGCATCAACTGCATCCGCACGCTCCCGTACCTGAAGGACTGGCATGCGAAATATGCAGACCAAGGATTGGTCACCATCGGCGTTCACACGCCGGAATTCGAGTTCGAAAAGGGCTATGACAACGTCAAGGCGGCAATCGCGAAATACGGGATAAAATATGCAGTGGCGCAGGACAACGATTATGCGACCTGGAACGCGTTCCAGAACCGCTATTGGCCGAGGAAATACTTGGTGGACGCGGACGGCAACATGCGGTACGACCACATCGGGGAGGGCGGCTATGCGGAGACCGAGCGCGCGATCCAGTCGCTGCTGGCTGAGGCCGGGGCCAAGGTCGCTGCGAACATGACCAAAGTTAAGGAAACTACTGATTACCGCAGCATCGGCACGCCGGAGCTGTACCTCGGCTATGGCTTCGCGCGCGCGCCACTCGGCAATCCGGAGGGCTTCCAGCCGGGAACGGTGGTCGAATACAGGCCGGCGGCCACCAGCCAGGACAACACCGTTTATCTGTACGGCAGCTGGAAGAACGAAAATGACCGGATGATTGCCGTAAGCGACGGCACGGTACGGCTGATGTATACGGCCAAGGAGGTCAACATCGTGGCCGGCGGCAACGCCGGTCTGGCCATCCTGCTCGACGGCAAAACTTTGACCAGCGAAAACCTCGGCAGCGACGGGGCCCTGGAGAACGGCACGGCCAGGGTGACGATCGATGCGCATCGGCTGTATAACATCGTCTCGACCCCGGTATACGGGACTCATCTGCTGGAAATCAGAGCAGAACCAGGTTTTGAGCTGTACACCTTCACTTTCGGCTGAGGCCAGGTTTCGGTAGGTGGCACGCCGGCCTATGGCATGCGGCATTTAAGTTTTCCGTGCAACTAGCATGATGGCCACGGCCGCGAAACGCTTCTCCCGCCTGCTCGACCCGCTGCGGCAGCGGTATGGGCCGGAGATGCCGTTCCTCCGGGAAATGCTGCACGACGCAGCTGCGACCAAGCCCTACGCCGGGCTCCGGATACTGCACAACGTCCCGCTGTTCCGGAACACGCTGCTGAAGATTGAGCCGCTGGTCACGGGCGGCGCAGAAGTTATAATGACGAACCCGTCCTTCGTCCGGCCGGACGCGGCTGCCGTGGCATTCCTGACGGCAGCCGGCATCCACTGGGAAACCGATCACAACAAAATCAGCGGTCGCTTCGACTACGTGCTCGACACTGGTGCCGAGTTCCAAGGTAGAGTGGCCGCCAAGGGCGCAGTGGAATTGACCAAAGCCGGGGAGCGGCGTTATGTGGGCCGCGAGGTGCCATATCCGGTGGTAAGCGTTGACCGCTCACGGCTGAAGCAGCTGGAAACCTGCCTCGGCACGGGCGACGGCCTGCTACGTGCCTTGCAACAGTTGCTTGGCAGTGAATTTCATGGCAAAGACTTTGTCATTTTCGGCTTCGGCAAGGTCGGCCGGGGGGCCGCACGGTCATTGCGCGGCCCTGCCGGTCGCATCACGATAGTCGACGTGGACCAGAACGCGCTGACGGAAGCGCGCCGGCGCGGCTATGCTGCGATTCATGGCGGCAGCACGGTTGCCGTGTCTGCGGCGGTGCAAAACGCATACGCGATAGTGACTGCGAGCGGCGTGCCTGGCCTGATAACGGAGCACTACCACCCAGACGACTTCCAAGGTAAGGTGTTGGCCAACCTGGGCGCGGACGATGAGTTTGGCGCAGCCTTCACAGAAGGGCAGGTGCTTAACGGGAAACAGCCAGTCAATTTTTGCCTTGCCGATCCGACCGCCATGCGCTACATAGACCCAGTATTCTACGCGCACAACTACGGCATCAACCTGCTGCAGGCGGGTGATTTCAGTCCCGGGCTGCACGCCTATCCGGAAGAAATAGACCGGGTGGTTGTGAGCCGATGGCAGCAACAGTTTGGTGAGAGTGTGGAAGAGTGCCTGCCATGAGCGGCATGCGGCTATCTGGGTAGGGGCAGACTAGACGGAAGCATGGCCAGGCGCACTTGCTGCTGCCTGGCCGGCCTTGCTCTCATCCATATGGAACACTTCCCACAAATGGCCATCCAGATCCTGGAAGCTTCGGCCGTACATCCAACCATAGTCTTGGGCCGGTCGATGTTCGATGGCTCCGGCCTTGAGCGCCGCCTGCATAATCGTGTCGACCTGCTGCCGGCTGCCGACGGCAATGGCATTGATGGTCTCTGCATGTGTTGCCGTGTTACAAACCTGCTTCTTGGTGAAGGTTAGGAAGAACTTCTCCATCACCAGCATCGCATAGATGCTGTCGCTGATCACCAGGCAGGCCGCATTCTGGTCAGTGAACCGCGGGTTGAAGGAAAAGCCGAGCTTGGTGAAGAAATCCATGGACCGCTTAAGCTCCTTCACCGGCAGGTTGATGAAGATCTTGGTGGCCATACCCAAATTAGCACGGCAACATTATAAGTGTGACGATCAACGTTTTCTTATCCGCGCCACAAAGAAGCCAGATGTGTGGTTGTGCTGCGGGTAGATGCGCAGGCATTGGCGGATTTGGCCAGCAAACTTGCTCCCATCCCATTCGGCAACTCCGTAGGCATGCCGGAGGCCGTTAATGGCAATGTGCTCGACGACCGCGTCCGGGAATTGTTCCAGCAGATGACTGACCACGGCCTCATTCTCCTCCGGGGCAAAGGTGCAGGTAGAGTAGACCAGAATGCCGTTTTCGGCCAGCAACCCGAATGCGTGGGCAAGCAGGCGCTTCTGCTTTCTGGCAAAGGCCATGACGCGCTTCTCGCTCCAGGTTGCGAACACCTTGCGGGCCTTGTTCACCATTCCCTCTCCGGAGCACGGCGCATCCAGCAGAATTTTGTCGTATTGGCCGGCCAGCTTGCGGCCGGACATGTTGGATATAGCGGCATTGAGCCGGAACCGTGCGACATTGTTTTGTAGTCTACGGATCCGGGCACGGTCGATGTCGTTGGCAACAATTCCGGCTTGGTTGCCGGTAAGGAATGACAGGATGAAGGTCTTGGCGCCGGGTGCGGCGCACATGTCGAGTATGGCATCACCTTGCTGCGGCTCCAGCGCCAGGCACGGCACGATCGAGACCGGGTCAAGGATGAAATAATACTTCCGTTCGGCAAAATCGTCCGGCAAATAATAGGCGTGCCGATACCAAGGAACTGGCTCCAGGTTGAGCGGCGCGCGCGACAGCACGCATTTCCTGGACCGGGTGGCATAAATGGAAGGTTCTAGGCCCAGAAGCATGAGCCGCTGCAGCAGGCGCTCGGGAATGTGCATAGGAATGGTTGGCGTTTAGGTTATAATTCCTGCACGCTAGAACCAATGCCGTTTCCTTTATGGCCGTATACTTGGCCGTACAAGACCGCCTTTATCTTCCGGAATTCCGGTGGGGTGAGAGCACGCGGATAGGATATGATCACCAGTTGAACTGGCCGCTTTTCCGTGTTGTAGGCAGGCATCACATACGGAAACCGGTTGATGCTGAAGCCAAGTCGCGCATAGAATGTGAAACGGCGCCTGGCCGCCTGGCTAGTTGGCGGTTCCGCCTCCGCAATCAACAAGCGATCTGGCCGCATCAGGCGCCGGAAAATTTTGGCGCCGACACCTTGGCCGCGCCGGTTTGCTGCTACCGCTATGTGGTCGACGAAACGAAACTCTGGAAATTCCCACAGCTCCAGCATGCCGATAACTTCAGCTC
>JACQOC010000110.1 GCA_016202785.1 Candidatus Aenigmatarchaeota archaeon | reverse complement strand
GCCTCGGCCAGCACCGCGTCGCACACGTTGCACCGGACCGTGCCTGCAGCCTTCTCGAAGATGACCTGCTCGTTCTTGCAGTCGCACTTGACCTTGAGGAACTTGGATGCCATACTGACAGGATGCGCGCACAGGTTTAAAAGCTTGCCTTCGGCTGCGGTAGCGGAACCGGCTAGCTAAGCTCGAACTTCTTGACCCTAAAGCCTTTTTTCATGTGGCTCTTCTTGCAGGAGCTGCACACCAGCCGGATGTCCAGCTTCTTGGTGGCCTTGCCTTCGCCCTTCACCTTGGGTTTTGGAAAGCTGCCGTAGCCTTTCATCTTGCGGTCGAAGCGATGGATGCTTTGTGCGTTCGGCCGGGCGGTACCTCTGGCCTTCTTCTTGACCAGCTTGACCGCGTGCTCGCCGTGCGTGCGGCAGTGCGGGCAATAGGTGTTGATGACCTTGGGGAATTTCATATTCTCGTTACGTATATTGTCCCGGGAAGGATTTAAATGCGTGGAAAACGCTTGCCGGCAGCTTTATACTGTCTGCTTATTGCCCAGTTTCATTTCCTCAGCCAGCCCCTTGTCGACCAGGAACTTGGCGTTTTCAGCCGGCAGCGTGACAACATCGCTCTTGGCGAACGGGCCGTAGGTCTTGGTGTCCAGGCCGACGAAGGCCGGGACGCTGTCAAGCATGGCCACCACCTTCTTTTCCTCGCCCGGCTCCTTGAGCAGCGTGCTGCGCCGCTCCTGGAACTCTCTCACGATCGCAACAATCTTATCGAACAATTCTCTCTCTAATTCGTGCATGGTCTCCGGCTCTGTACCTGCGTTTACGAAATCTAATGCCCTACGTATAATTTTCTTTTCTCTTGTCTGAAATATTCCTCCACGGTCAAGCAAATCATTCTTGACTGATTGCAATTCCCATCTATCGTCTCGCGTATCCATTTTGGCTTTGGCAGTGAAATAGGCTCTGATTTCCTCGAAAAATTTGTCAGGTAGCGGTTGCAATAAGCTGGTATTTGCTTCCTCCCTAAAAAACTTGCGTACAGCTTCGTAGGTGAGCATAACAGTGGTTGTTTGTCAGCCTTTTAACTTTATCCCGGCCGCTTGCGATTGCTGGCCGGCTTCTGCTCTGCCAGCACTTTCAGCGGATAGCCGGCCGGGTTGCGCATCCGTTCCGGGGTAACGCAGACCTGGTCGGGGGCGCATATGCCCATCTCGCGGTAATAGCCTTCCTTCAGGCAGTTGGGCGGCAATATCCGTTTCTGCCGGGTCTGCTGGTAACGCAATTGGCCGCGCAGATAGCTGTCGGGCAATGGCGGCGTATTCTTCTGGTTCCACTCGAGCACCAGCTGCTCGATGTCGGCGTGGCCCCATCTGATCGACGCGAGGAAGTTGAGCAGGATGAACGCCGACCGTTTGCGGCCGTCGCTGACGCCTTTGAGTATGGTTTTTATGCACGGCGGGAACAGGCCTTCACTAACGGCTTGCCCTTCCAGGCTGGCGGCCCGGTCCTCAAACACCTTTGCCGCGCCTTTCTTTTCCAGCCTTTGCTGCTTGGCGTGCCAATCCAGCGCTTCCGCCACCAGCAGATTGGCTTCGCCTGCTTCCGGCTGGCGCAGGAACGGCAATGCCTTAACCACCTCCGGCTTGGCGCGCTCCGCGGCAAAGTCTGCTATCTCCTTGGCAGCAATCGGCAGGGAGACCAAAAACGCCTTCCGGTTCAGGGAATACGGCATGCGGAACAGGTGGCGCGGCGAGATCAGGATGGGATCGATGTCGGCAACCTGGAACGGGTCGATGCCGGTTTCGGTCATGACTTCGGCCAGCGGCTTGCCAGCGCCTTCCGCCAGCGCTTCCGGCGACCATTTCCTGAGCAAGGCTTTTTCCAAGCCGGCGCGGCATTGATCCTTAAGGTAGCCGGCAATTTTGCGCGCCACCTCCGGGAACATGGCCGCAGAGTCCTGGAAAGCGATGCTTTTCGGAAAGGCCTCCCAGGGCACGCAGATGTGGAAGCCCTTGTTGCCCGAAAACTTCACCCAATAGCCTTTAATCCCATGCTGCTCAATCGCCTGGCATATGGCCATGGCAGCGGGTTTGGAAAACTGCAGCGCCGGGCTGTCGATGTCCAGCACCAGGTCCCAGCCGCTGCGCAGCCCTTCATAGTTGGCCTGCTTGAGGCCCATGACATCTTTCCACCTTTCCACCGAGCAGTGGAATTCTATGGCTCCGGCCCGGGCCAGCACGCTTATTTCCGACCCGTTGTTGATGGTGTTGGGCCGGGTATCGAAGGAGCCGTTCTTGAACACCCCGACCACCTCGCGGCCCGATGCCATGGACAGGATGGCCTGCTGGACGTCTTCCCGGGAGTAATAGCCCACGGTCTGGGACAGGTTCATGCACAGCTATTCCTTCCTGAATTTAAAGAAGCCTAGCCGGCGCTCAGATAAGCGATAACAAAGATGCCGAGCAGGTTGAAGAAATAGGAATAGACCAGGAACTTGGAAGTCTTGAAGTGGACGGCGCCGAACAAGGCTGATGCCAATTCGTCCGGCAACGGCGACGCGATGATGAAGCCCGCAAGTATCGGCACGAATTTCTTCCACCATTTGGGCTTGGGAAAAGGTGGCAGGTGGAGGTGCAAATCATGGACCAGGAAGCCGAATTCCTTGGAAAGCCCGTCGCGCACGAAGCGGAATATTATGTAGTCGCTGATCACCGCCCCGCAGGCCGCGATGGCGGCCAGCGCCAGCGGGCTGAGGTTCTCGGCCAGCAGCACTACGATGGCGATTGACAGTGGCGTAGTTAGGCCATAGCTGAACATGGCGCCGGCGAAGAACGCACCGATGTAGCCCATGCTGCCCAGGCTGGCGACTTGCGCGGCAAATTCAGCTGATGACACCATGCTCCACGCCAGCACCACGCTTATCAGAAGGAGGATGATGTTATGGTAACGCCACTCATACTTCAGCAGGCGGCCAAAGAAACGGTTGCCCATTATTATATTATGGCCGGCCTTTAAGTTATCTGGCCGCTTGCCCGTGGTCCAGCTCGATGTTCAGGTAAGCGATGCAGTGGCTGGAAAGGTACGGCTGCCTGCCCAGCGAAACCGCTTCCGGCTTGAGGGCCGTTTCAATAATTTCCCTGTGCTCCTTTTCCAGGCCGGTGTGGTCGCCAAGTATGAAGACCGCATCTTCGGCGATTTCCACCTTGGCCACAGCCGTGCCTTTTTCATCAAGCAGGTAGGCTTTCCGGGGCGCCATGGACTGCAGCCGTTGCTCAAAAGCGTCAGCGGCCAAAGTGATGCCAGGGTTATTGCCGCCGGCCAGCACCTTGCCGATCCAAAGCAGTATGGACCTTTCGTCCGGGTTGACCTTGCGCATCTCCGGCGAAAAAATTAGCCATTTGCCGGCCTTGGCCAGCCAGAAGGAGATGCGCGCATCGCGCAGGCCATGGCTGGTCCATAATGCAGCATTCACGCACCTTGCTATGACGTCAAACCGGCCGAAGCCAGGGTCTTGCGGCCTTATGCGGTCGCCGGCAGCGCTGCAGATGACGATGAAATCCCTCATTGGCCACCATGCCTGGCCAGGCTGAGCACGAAGCCCAGTAATGCATGTTTTTCCAGCTTGAAGCCGCGCTCCGCCGACTGTTCGTCATACTTGCCGACGCCGTTGGGTTTGATGCCCGGCCCGGAAATGCAGACCGGCACCGGATCGGCCACGTGCTCATACTTGCCGAAGTCCGGCAGGCTGACGGTCTTGTGGTCGGGGACGAGGATATAGGCCGTATCTTTTCCCGCTGCCTTGATGATCCGGCCGATGCCGTCGTCAATCTTCTTCACGTAAGCGGTCTTCTCAACCCGTTTCTTGTCGTGTGCCAAAATGTCCAGGGCGTTTATGTGCAGCCAGACCAGGTCGTACTTACCCAGCGCCGTTATGGCCGCAGCCACCTTGGCGTCCCAGTTGGTGTCCGGATAACCGGTCGAGCCGGGCAGTTTAATCACGTCCATCCCCAGGTAGCGGGCCACGCCGTCAGCTATTGGAATGCCGGCGATGCAGCAGCCGGTCAGGCCGAACCGCTCCTGGAAGCTCTGCACCGGCCGCTTCTTGCCGACGCTCCTAATCAAGATCACGTTGGCCGGGCATTCGCGCTTGGCATTGACCGCATGTTTTTGCAGGACTTGGTGCGCCTTGCGCACGAACTTGTTGAGCAGGCTGGCGGTGAACTTGCCGGCATCGTCTTTCGGCTTTACCTCTGGCAGCGGGACATTAACCACCCTAGGGTCATTCGACAATACGCCGTCGGTAAGCCGCCTGTCCTCAAGGACCATGACGACGCGGTGCCCGGCTGACTTGACGATGCGGAACGTTATGCCATCAATCTCCATGCCGTCTACCGCTTCTACCAGGCTTTCCAGGCCAGTGTTGTCCCTTCCGGCCCGCCGGTCAATGAGCACGCCGTTGCCGTCCAGCGTGGCAAAGTTGCCCCGGATGCATATGGCATCATCCTTGGGCTGCAAGTTGGCGCCCAACGCTTCCAGGTAGCCGCGGCCCGGGTACTCATCCTTCGCATAGCCTAGAATAGTGAAGAAGCCGAAGTCAGAGTCAACATCCTTCCCATAGCCAATGTCAAGCAAGCCGACCATGCCGTTGGCCGCCAGCATGTCGATGTTTGGCTTGTTGGCCAAGGAAAGTGGCGTATTGCCGTTTGCGTCCGGCCGGTCGCCGCCGCCATCAAGTAACACGAGGACGTATTTCATGGATTGGTTATTTGCGCCATAGGATTTATAAATTCTTGGCGCTCTTGGCAAATGCGGCAACCATTCAAGAACAATAACGATGTCAGGCCGGCGAAACTTTAACCAGCTCCGCAAACTTGGCCTCTAGCTCTTTTTTCAGTTCCGCCGACCGATCTTCTTTCGAGAAGAAGTCGATCTTTGCCGCCAACGATATCTTGGCGGCCAGCAACCTTGCCACTTTGCCTTTCTTGTCCAAGGAAGATTGCTGGATGAACGGATGCGCATACAACACGCCGTATTTTGGTGCCAGGGAGTTGGTGCGCATGTGCCGGAACAGGGCCTTTTCCGCGCCCAGCAGCTGGATCCTGCTTACCGGGGAGCGTGCCAGCTTTTCGATCCCTCCGGCCAGGCTCAGCAGCCGGCAGGCGAGCATGCTGCCGGCAATTGTTGCCACGTTCGGCATCTCCTGGGCGGCAAGCGCTTCCAGGTATTTCTCAATCCGTTCCGCGGTCTCGCAACTGGCCAAATATCTGGCGGCAAAGTCCTTTATCGCTTCCTCATCCCCGGCGTCAAATTCCATGCCGGCTCCAGCCATGCCCTTTTCCAGGGCCAGTCTGGCCAGTTCGCGGTGCGATTTTACTGTCCTTGCGCCTTCCGGGTCGGCCAGGCCGTACCATTCGCGCAGCTTCTCGCCGGTCATGTTGAGGTGCTCTTCCAGCCGGTCTTTCATGCCGATGACCTGCACGATTATCTTGCCCTTGCCCTGCGCCTTGAGGCCTTCCCGGGCCAACAGGCAACAGGCCTCGCTCACCATGCCATTGGCTTTTGCCGTCGAGCCGAGCATTTCGGCAAGCTGTGCGAAACCCTGCAGGAAAGACCCAGTATCGGCCAGCCTGGCTTGTATAATATTGTAGCCTTTTTTCCCGAGCTCTTGGGAAAGAGCCGTCCGTGCTGGCGTAACCTCAAGCTTCTGCAGCGCTGCGATATGCTTGGCCAGTTCTGTCCCTGTCCGGCCGGCCAGCTGCTGGCCTACCAATTGGCCGCCTTCGCCTACGGCAAACGTTCCCAAGGCGCAGTCAATAAGATATACTTTCATAAGCGTACACCGCAATACCGATGCTCATACAAAGCTATGCGTGGATATATATTTATGGCAGTCCGCGAGCTCTACAATCGCCTTTCCAGCAACTATGACGCCAGGCACCAGAGCCCGACGACCGCGGCAATCAGGGAACGGGAAAAGCGGCTTTTGGAAAAATTCGCCAAAGGCCGGATATTGGATCTGGGCTGTGGCACCGGCTTCCATTTGCAGCTGCTGTCCGGCATGCAGGCCAAGGCCTGCGGCCTCGACATAAGCGAAGGCATGCTTAAGAAAAGCAAGGAACGGGGCCTGGCCGGCCTAGTGCAGGGCAATGCGGAAACGCTGCCGTTCGCTAACCAAGCATTTGACACGGTCATCTGCCTGTTTGCCACGCTCAACATCTGCGACCTGGGCAAGGCCCTGGCTGAAATGGCGCGCATCTCAAAACAAGGCAGCCTGGCCATCGTCTCGTTCGCCAGCGTCTATGACAACAACTATGCCCTGCGGGAGAAGCTGTCTGGAAAGAAACTCCGCTTCCGCAAGGCTGGAATAGAGAAGCAGAAATTAGGGATAAGGCTGTACGAGAAGGAAGAGGTGGTGAAGGCGTTCGGCAAGGCCGGCTACGTCATGGAACTGTTTGACGCCGCTTTCATTGCCGCTCGGCCCAACTGGAACAATTACAATCCATTGGGCGCCTGGACGAAATTAGCGTTGTTTGTGGAGCGCTATTTTCCCGACGCGCTGAAAAAGTACGGCTGCCTGCATTACTTTGTTTTCAGGAAGGCCTAGCCGTTTCGAACTGCGCATCGATCACAATGTGATAAACTTTGGGCGCATAATTCTTGACGATGCGCTTGTCCAAAACCTGTTTGAGTCGGAAGCCATTGCGCTCTGCCTGCCTGGCCAACTCGTCTATCGGCGCATCCCATAACTCGCTTTCTGAGTACGTATCGTGATAGTGTAGCACGCCGCCGGCCGGCTTGAGCGCCTTGAATGCTGCCGGCAGGTATGCTGCCGTACCTGGCAAATAGCCCATCACCACCCGGTCAGCAATGCCGCCCAGGTTCACTTTCCGGCAGTCGCCCAGGATCGGCAGCACTTTGCCGTCGACCTTGTTGAGCCGAATGTTTTCCTTCAGGTAGCTGAACGCCAACGGGTTTATCTCAATTGCATACACCGCCTTCGGCTTGGCGTGGATTGCTATCGGCAAGGAAAAGTAGCCGATGCCGGCGAACATGTCCACCACCACCTCGCCTGACCTGGCCAGCGTTGCCATCTTGCCCCGTTCTGCTAGGTTGCCCTTCGAGAACATGATGCGCGCCGCATCCAACTTGTACAGGCAGCCGTTCTCTTTGTGTATCGTGATTGTATCGCTTCCAAGGATGAGCTCTGCCTTGGGCATTCTGGCCTCCCCTTCTATTTCCTCAATCCGGCAGACGGCCTTGACACCCTTAACCGATTCCTTCACCGCAAAGGCAATGTCGCTGGCGTAAGGGATTACTTCAGGCCGCAGGTTCAGAAGGATGACGTCGCCGACCCTTTGGAAACCGGACGGCAAGCAGGCCAATTTTTCCTCTGGCATCTTGCCGCGCAAATAGATTTCCAATAAATCACGGAAGCTTTCCAGTTTCATGGGCTGCCAACAAGAGTTTTATGCCAGCGCCTTTTTAGCCTTTGGCCCTTTGCGCATGACGGTCCAGACGAATTCAAGGATGTCCGCGGCTGACAGCTTGGACATGCCTTTCTCCCTTTCCCGGAAAACGATCGGCAATTCGGCAATTTTCCTCCCCAGCGCCGCGGCCAGCCAAACGGTCTCGAACTGGAAGGCATAGCCG
>JACQOC010000109.1 GCA_016202785.1 Candidatus Aenigmatarchaeota archaeon | reverse complement strand
TATTATTAAATTATTTCTTAAATTTACGTGACATGTTCAACAAACCAATTAATATTACATATATGGAAAAATTAGTTAAAATAAAGGATAAACGAGGGCTTGGAACTCATCCCTTCGGAAAATTTCGTGAGCAAAAGCGTGCTGGAAGCGCTTGGCTCGATCTTCACCAACAAGTATGCGGAAGGCTATCCGGGCAAGCGCTATTATGGCGGCAACAAATACACCGACCAAGTGGAAAATCTGGCCATCGAGCGGGCCAAGCAACTGTTTGGCGCAGAGCACGTCAACGTGCAGCCATATTCCGGCAGCCCGGCCAATATTGCGGTGTATGTAGCGCTGATGAAGTTCGGCGACACACTGGTGGGCATGAGCCTGGCGCAGGGCGGGCATCTTACGCACGGCCATCCGGTCAACTTCTCTGGGAAAGCTTATCGGTGCGTGCAGTACGGCGTGGATAAGGAGACGCAGCTTCTCGACTATGATGAAATTCGCAAGCTTGCCGAGAAGGAAAAGCCAAAGGTCATCGTTTCCGGGGCGACCGCATATCCCCGAGAATTCGACTTCAAGGAGTTCCATGCCATCGCGCAGGACGTAGGCGCGATAAGCATGGCCGACATCGCGCACATCGCAGGCCTGGTGATCGGCGGAGTCCATCAGTCGCCATTCCCGTTCACCGATGTCGTCACGACCACTACGCACAAGACCCTGCGCGGGCCAAGGGGCGCCATGATCATGTGCAAGCAGGCCTATGCAGAGGCAATCGACAAGGCCATATTCCCCGGCCTGCAGGGCGGCCCGCACGAGAACCGGATCGCGGCAACGGCGGTCTGCCTCAAGGAAGCGGCCCAGCCGGAGTTCAAGGCCTACGCCAAGCAGATCGTGAAGAACGCCAAAGCGCTTGCTGACAGCCTGCTTGACCATGGTTTTACCCTGGTAACCGGCGGAACCGACAACCACCTCATCCTGGCCGACCTGCGCAACAAAGGGGTAACGGGCAAGGAAGCAGAGACCTGCCTAGACCAGGCCGGCATAACGGTAAACAAGAACATGATACCTTACGACTCCAGAAAGCCGTTCGACCCGAGCGGGATCAGGCTCGGCACGCCCGCGATAACCACCCGGGGCATGAAGGAAAGTGATTGCAAGCATGTCGGCCAGCTCATCGCGGACGCAATCGAGGCGAAGAATAATGCCGCCAGGCTGAGAAAGGTGCGGCAGGAAGTGAAGGAACTCTGCAAAGCGTTTCCAGTCTATTGACTCTCGCTCATCTGTTGCCCGTCATTGCGCAGACTCAATTCGGCCTCAAACTGGTCAATGACATTTTTTGGCAATTTGGTGGTTAGGATGTCATATTTCAACAGGTCTAGAAAATACCTCTTGTGGGAATCAGGCAAGCCTTCGAGCAGTTTTGCGGTCTGCCTCACATTTTCCTCGTTCAAATCCCCCTTCTTGCTAAGATAACGGCGGATCAGGTCGGCCGCGCCGCGATCTAGCTTGCCTTGGTCATGCTCATAGAACTTAGCGAGAGTTTTAGCCAGGTACCGGTCGCCCTCATCCGTATCCAGCGAGAATATGCGTTCAAATGCTACGCCCAAACAAGGCGTATTATCATACACGCTTTTCCAGAAGCTTACATCGCCTGTTTTGCAGGCGTCCTCGGCCTCAGCCAAGCCGCTCAAGATTTGGAGTTCCACTTCGGACTTGGGAAAGGGTTCTCGGCTTCCTTCAAACATTTTTTGGTAAAAAGCTAGAATCCGTCGGTCAACCTGGACAGCTTCAAACACCATCCTGTTCAGCTCCTGCAAATACTCTGGAAACCGATCTGCAAGCTGCCATGAGCCGACGTTATCGGCGCATTCTTCAAGCAGTTCTTTCAGTATCTGCGGATAATATTGCAGGAAATCTTGCGCCCCACGGCCCTTTGCTTCCTCATAGACATCTGACCAGGCCGATGCCGACCATGTATCCCGATTCACATATCGGAAAAATTCCAGCACGACTTGATGTACCTCGGACAGGCCGTCGGTGTCAAGATGGCAATCGGTCGGCCTGAACCATACCTTTAGATCGTATTCCACGTAAGATTTGAGCTGCTCTTTGCCCATCTCGAAGAAGAGGTCGTTCCAGTTGTATTTTTCGGGCAGCATGCTTCTTAAACGAGGCAAAGGCATAAATACGGAAAGGCGGCAGTGTAGCCTTCATGTAATGCCGGCCAGCCCGGCGAAGAACTTCCCGTAGTACCAGACCAGCAGCAGGTTGAAGATGAAGTTCTGCGGGATGATGAAGACGTTGACGCCTTTTTCCAAGAGGTAGTAGTCGACCATGGAATAAAGGATCATGCGCGCGAACATGACCACTATCGCCGCCCAGAAGATGCCGGACCAGGCAAACATGCCGGCCAGGGCAGCGCCGATCGCGTCGATGAAATTGTAGTAGTGCGGGATGAACAACGGCCACTCCGGCTCATAAAGCGGCAAGGCGATGAACTTTACCGCATGGAAAACCGGGATGACGATGATGGTGTAGAAGAACGCGAACCACGGGCCGAACGCCATGCCCAGCATGACTGTCGCTATGGTAGTGAAGTCTATGCCAATCCAACGCACGATGCCGGCAAAGCCCAGGATGACCTTGTCGAACCACATGATGACGTAGATAGCTGCCAGGCCAACGCCGCCGGCCAGGAAGGATATCAAGGCGCCCAGCAGCAAACTGCCAGCCAACACCGCTAGCTTTCTGATCAACATATCACTTTGCCACCGCCATCTCCATGGCATGCATGGCTTTTTTGCCGCCAAGCATTGCCTTAACGTCGCCGGCCAAGTAGAGGGAGCCGGTTATGAGCAGCGTGTCGCCAGGCCGGCATTGCGCTTCGGCCAGGCGCAGGGCCTGGGTAACGTCGCTTTCGAGCAGGTAAGGCTTGCTGACATGTTTTGCCAAGTCGGCAGGGTCAGCAGAGCGTGGCGTGCTTGCGGTAGTGAAGACGAAGCGGTCAGCGACTTGGTTGAGCGACTCGAGCATAGTTTTCTTGTCCTTGTCCTTCATTATCGCGACCAGACACACCAGCCGGCCGCGCTTCATGCGTGCCATCTCATTGGCCAGGCTGGCCATGCCTTCACTATTATGCGCGCCGTCGATGATGATCAAAGGCCTCTGCCTTACCACTTCCAGCCGGCCCGGCCAGGAAACCGTTTCAATCCCGTTCCGCACCGCTTCCATGCCGATGGGCATGCCAAGACCGTTTAGCTCCCGCACCGCGGTCAGCGCTAGCGAAAGGTTGCGCAGCTGGAAAGAGCCGAGCAACGGCAGCGTTATGTCATGGCCCTGGTATGCGACAAGCTGGCAATCCATATTCGTGCTCTTCCGGCGGACCTTTTCCAAGTCTGTCACCAGCCGGGAATTCCTTTGCTTGGCGATGCCGCTAATCACCTCCAGAGCAGGGTCGAAGACGTTCGCAATCACTGTTACGCTTTCCTTTATGATGCCGGCCTTCTCCGTTGCGATCGCTGCAATGGTCGGACCCAAGATGTCGGTATGCTCAAGCGAGATGCTGGTAATGATTGACAGCACGGGCTGGATCAGGTTGGTGGCGTCGAGCCGGCCGCCCAAGCCCACTTCGACCACCGCAACGCCAACCTTCCGCTCCTGGAAATAAAGGAAGGCCATGGCCGTCACGTATTCGAAGAAGGTCAACGGCAGGCCCAGCATGCGCAGCGTTTGGAACAGCCTGATGACATCCTGCTCACCTATCTGCTGGCCATCAACTTTGATCCGCTCCCGGAAATCGACCAGGTGCGGGCTGGTGTAGAGGCCGGTGCGATAGCCTGCGCTTTGCAGCACGCTGGCCAGCATTGCCGCAGTTGAACCTTTTCCAGTGCTGCCGGCGATGTGCACCGAGCGGTACGCATGCTGTGGCTGGCCCAGCGCTTCCAGCGCCCGGCGCATCTGTCCAAGATCGTAATAGTTGTCCAGGCGGTGCAGGCTGAAGAGGTATGCGACGGTGTCGTTATAATCCATCTCTGGTTTGGGAGATGGGGTTTAAATCAGCGCATACCGGATATGGTTGCGGCAAAAATTGCCAGTTAGCCAGCGGTTTATTTTAGCCGGAAAGCAGAAATTCAATGCAGATGCCATCCAGGCGCAACCTGACGATTTCGGAGCAAGCTCTGGTGCAGATGGTGACCTCGTCCATCGAGGTCTACAAGAAGGAGGCCATCGGCTTGATCCTGGGCCAGAAGCACAAGAAGCACTACCTGGCCAAGGATGCGATAAATTTCCAGAGCGCGAAGCGCGGCTATGTTTCGGTCGATGTGCCGCAGGCGCGCATAAATCGCCTGAACTACGTTCTTGGCCGCCTGACCGATTCCCGAGTAATTGGCGATTTCCATTCCCACCCGGACTTCCCGGAGACACTCAGTAGCACTGACAAAGAGGATTTGAAGGTCAGCGGGCTGACCCTTACCGTGCTCACGGTAGTCAGGAAGGCCGGCCGCAAAGGCCATGACTGGCACATCAAGGACAAAGCGCTGTCCGGCTTCGTCGGCAACCGCTACCATGTCAAGCTGCTGGCCTTTGAATACGACAAAAAAGCGGGCAAGTTCTTCCGCATCAAGATCGTGTGCCCGCACCTGAAAAAATTGAACCGGCTGTGAAGCCGGCCTAGGAAAAGAAATAAGAGGGCATGGGTTTAGGCCCAGAGGCCCCTCTTAACCTTGGCCTGCTGTTATCGCTGCTGTCACGGATCGCATCCTGATGGTTCCCGCAGATGCTGATCGCGATGTCATTGATGGTGCGCAAGGAGCTGGCGTCCTTGCCGCAAACCATGCACGCAGGCATATGCTTAAGCCTTCGCGTTTGCCTTATAAATGGATTTCCCGAACTTGCGCCAAAGTCAAAACCAGATTATACCCAAATCATTTCCAGGCTATGTACAGCATGGCCAGCAGGCCGGCAAACTCCAGCGAGTTCAGGGTCAGCTGGATGGTCGTGAAACCGTAGATGTTCTGGCCCAAAATTATGTCATAAAAGTAGAAGTCCAGTATGTTTTCCACCAAAAACGCGAAGGAGAAGAACAGCAGGCCGATAGTGAATTTGGACTTGATCGCCTTGAGGCTGTTCAGGTAAACGTATACCAATACGCCGGTCAGCACGATGTTGCCGGCTATCAGCCCGAAGATGAGGTCGTCGAACGTGAACATTCAGCCACCTTGCATGCCCTGTTGGATTTCGTCGAAGATGTGCATTGATTTCTTGAATAAGGGCGACAGGAAATACAGCGCCCCGTATTTGCCGCCCTCCGACACGATGATGCGGTTCTCCTCCAGCACCCTGATGTTGTGCTGGATCGATTTGTAATCCATGCCGAGCTTGCCGCTCAGCTGATTTAAATTAAAGGGCCGCTTCGTTAATAAATCCACGATGCGCAAGCGCGTCACGCCGCCCTTGGTGCCGGCAAAAACGTACCAGAAGATGCGGCGCACGTTTTCATCATCGTCCATTAGTTAAGTTTGGTGGTGCGCTATAAAGTTTCTACCGGTGCCGGCTAGGCGCCGGCATCATTCTCCTTCACGTAACGGTAGGCCGAATAAGTCGCAGTAACGGCTTCCGCAGCTCCGGTGATAGCCTGCTTGAATTTCGTGTCCACCACGTCGCCTGCGGCGAAAATACCTTGTACGTTGGTGCGCGCATCACGATCGATGACGATCTCGCCATGATCATTGGTCTTGACACCGAGCTCTTTCACGATGCCCGAGAGGGGCACGTGCCCGATCGCGACAAACACC
>JACQOC010000107.1 GCA_016202785.1 Candidatus Aenigmatarchaeota archaeon | reverse complement strand
GTTGTCGACCGCTTCCTTGACGATCATCAGCAGCGCTTTGATCTTGTTGTCGTAGCCGAGCAGGTGCCGGTTCTTCTCGAAGAACTCGCTGACCGAGATCTCGCGGGCCTGCGCTATCTCCTTTTGCTGCTCGGATTTTTGGTCAGCCATAATTTCCAGACGCAAAATTCAATTTTTAATAATGGCAGCGGGCCTCTTATATAGGCGAGCGGCAATTTCCTGCCAGACCAAAGCTTAATAATCATGCAGTTTCATATAATCATTCCGACCTCTTCGGTGTCTTTGATGGCCAAGAAAAAAGTCCTATTCCTCTACAATGGCGGCACCATCGGCCAGCAGCCGGAGATGCGCGACGGCAGCGTGGTTTTGGTTTCGCCCAAGGACGGCAAGGACTTCCAGAAAGTTTGTGATCCGATAATCCACAAGTTCAAGGACCGGATTGACATAAATTTCGAGCTGGTCACCACTAAAGACAGCACCAACATGACGCCGAACGACTGGGAGAAGCTCATCTTCCGGGTCAAGAAGGCGCAGGATGATGAGAAATACGATGCGGTGGCGATTGCGCACGGTACCGACACCTTGGCCTATACGGCGACGGCGCTCGCCTTGGCGTTGCACGGCAAAGTGCCGGGCAAGAGCGGCCTGCGCATACCAGTATGCGTCACCGGCGGCCAGAACCCGATCTACCAGGAGGGTGGCGACGGGCGCTTCAATTTGGAGAACCTGTTCCGCATCGTCGAGGCCGCCATGGAAGAGGATATAGCAGATGTCATGGTCAATTTTTGGAACCGGATCATGTTGGGCTGCCGGGCGCTCAAGGTGAGCGAGAAGGATTTTGACGCATTCAAGTCGCCGTCCTATCCGGACGTCGGCGACATCAACGCGAAAGGTGTACACTTATACAAGCATCTACTCAAGAGCAAGAAAGATGCGGCGGAAAAGCTTAGCATCGCGCCTAAGTTCGGGAAAGGCATCGTCAGCTTCGAGTTGGCACCCGGCATCGAACCGAGCGTGGTTCTGGGATTCATAACCGGCGGCGGGGTGTCAGCGCTGATATTGAAGTCGCTGGGTGAGGGCAACGTCTGCTCGGAAGGCGAGTACAGCCTGATACCAATGATCCGGCAGGCGACCGAGGAATACGTGACGCCGATCTTCATCACCACCAAGTTCGTCGGCGGCAGCGCGGTCGCCACGACCTATGAGACCGGGTTTGAGGCCATCAAGGCCGGCGGCATCGCCTGCTACGACCATACCGACGTCGCGGTGGACGTCAAGGTGCGGTGGCTGATCGGCAACGGTGTCTGCTCCAACATCCAGGATTTCCGCAAGGCCATGAAGACAAGCTTTGCCAACGAGGTCACGCCGCCCATGGAAAAGGCCAAAGCCTAGACTGCTTTTATGCAGGGCCGGCCATTTATTGTATGGCCATCGAGAACGAAATAAAAGAATTAGAAGAGGAGATAACCTCGACCCCATACAACAAGGCCACTCAGAAGCACATTGGCATGCTCAAGGCCAAACTAGCCAAACTCAAGGAACTGCAGCAGTCTGGAGCCGGTAGCAAGAAGGGCAAGGCCGGCGTTGTGTTCTCGGTCAAGAAGCAGGGCGACGCTACCGTGCTTTTGGTCGGCATGCCGTCAGTGGGAAAATCCACGCTCATCAACGCCATCACCAACGCCGAATCCAAAACCGCCGCCTACGATTTCACCACGCTCGATGTCATCCCGGGCATGCTGGAGCATAACGGCGCGCGCATCCAAGTGCTGGACATCCCCGGCATCATCGAAGGCGCCAGCCGCGGCAAAGGGGCTGGCAAGAAAGTGCTGTCGGCGGCACGGCAGGCCGACATGGTGCTGCTGATGGTGGACGTCACCAAGGACATAGCTTGGCAGCTGGGCCTGATCCGCAAAGAGCTTTACGAAGCCGGCTTCCGCATCGACCAGCGGCTGCCGGAAATTCGGTTGATGAAGAAGACGACCGGCGGGCTAGCGGTTTCCTTCACCCGCAAGTCCAGGCTGGACGCGAAAACCGTCGAAAGCGTGCTCAAGGAGTTCCGGATACTGAACGCGGACGTCATTATAAGGGAAGACATAACGGCCGACCAGCTGGTCGATTTCCTGATGGCCAACCGCGTGTACGTCCCTTCGCTAGTAGTGGTGAACAAGATGGACGCTGTCAGCGCCAGGCTGGAGCCAGGCTGGATCGCAATCTCAGCCAAGGATAAGAAGAATCTAGGCATGCTGAAGGAAGCGATCTGGTCGAAGCTCGGGCTGGCGCGCATCTACCTCAAGAAAATCGGCCAGGAGCCGGACCTGAAAGAGCCGCTGATAATGCGGATCGGCTGCACGGTGCTGGACGTGGCCAGCCGCTTGCACAAGGAGATGGCCAAGGAATTTGCCTTTGCCCGGGTGTGGGGCAGGTCGGCGTCCTTCGCCGGCCAGAAGAAAGGCATTGACCACAAGCTGCTGGACCGGGACATCGTGGAATTGCACAAGCGCTAGGTTTTCTAGCTGCCGGGCCAAGCATCAAGATGGCGCAATATGCCCCGTATGTCGCCTGGCAGGACCTGTCCAGTTCCTTGGAAGCGGCCATCGCGCGGTACGTGCCGCTAGAAGACGAGTATTTCTGCGCGCCGTTCCACGGCCTGCAGCTCGATGCGGAGCAGCAGAAGGGCAAAGGCCGGTGGTCGGTAAGCTGGGAAGACTGGACCAATTTCACTGACGACCAAGACCTGGAAGACAGTCTTGCAGGAAGCCAGCACGAGTTCCGCCACTACGGCTTCTATGCGCCGATGGTGCCCAACCCGTACATGTCCGGCGCCCGGGTGCGGAAAGTGCCCAGGCACCGGTTGGGCAGCCACGTGCTAGGCCGGTGTTTCCCAGCCTACGGACTGATTGAGATCGCGAATGACTTGCTAGGCAACGACTTCGAGGAGGTGCTGGCCCACGAGCTCATGCACTTGCGCCATCCGGAGAAGCCGGAATATGAAATCAGGCAGCTGACGCGCATGGCCCTGCCGTTCGCGCCCAGGTTCCATTAATAAGGCCGACGCAATTGATCGAATTCCTGCGCTGAAAGGTGCTCATTTTTGCGCAATGCCGAAAGGGAATAATTCCGCTCAACGTGGCCGGATTGGTATAGGAGTTCGATGAAACTTGTGCAATGCCCAAGCTCTTCATACGCTTTATGGAGATCTTCTTGTGTCGCACAGTGGATGCGCCAGTAGAACAAGATTTTGTCAGGCACCAAGGACATGCCAGAAGAGGGGGGAACCGGCACCATGGCGCCGGCGTAAAACCAGCCTTCAGGCGTAGCAGCTTTGACAATTTCCTCCTCTGCCTCCAGCCACTGGAAAAAGCGCTGCTCTTCTCCAACTTTAAGCTGGAACTCGAAGACCAGTTCTAACGGACGGTATTCCGGCCGCGGCCGTTTTGGCATCCCGGAAGAACCATGGGAGTAACCACCTCTTCCGCTGCCACTACCGGCACCGCTATTTCCGGAGAAGACAGCATCTTGTTCTTCTTCGAACACTTCTTGCTCTAACAATTGCAAAAGCCGGTAAATATCAGAGTTTTGGTTTTCGTGTTCCTCTTCCATAGGAAAATTTGCGAATAAGGCAATAAAAACGCAGTTATTGAACTGCGTGCCGCGTAATCAGCACGTTGCAGCTCTTGTGCTTGGCGCACCAGGCCTGGCATTTTTCCGCCCACGCCTGCTCGCGGTAGGCGAAGCCGCACGCTTCGCAAACAAAGACGCTGTTGCCGTTCTTGCTGTCTTGCTTTACCATAACAATCGAATTTGCCAATCAACCGGTGCTGTTGCCGACCTGCAGCGAGCAGCCCGACCTTCGGCCCAAGTCTTCTAGCGACAGCACGCCTTCCACCAGCTTGCCGTCCGGGAAGCCCCAGGTCGGGTAACTCTTGATCTTGGCGTCGATGCACACCTGGGTCTGCGCGCTCCGGTCAGGGGTCGAGCACTCGATGTAGTTGACGTACTTTATCGAGCTGCCGAACAGTTCTTTTTGGCTGGCGCAATGCGGGCACCAAAAGGCGCCGTAGAACTTCAAGCCCTTGTCAGTCAGGCACTTGGCGAAATCGTCGTACTTGCCGGGCGCGGAGGAAGTGTAAGCGACGAAGCCGGCAGCGATGAATACCAGGCCGACGAACAATGCCAGGTAACGCTTGTTGGCAGGGGCAATCGGCTTGGGCGCAGGAGCGCTGCGGTTGTGCACCACCTGGGCGTGCTGGGCCAAGCTGCCTTGGCCGTCGAATTTCTTCCCGCAATCATGGCATTCGAATTTTTCCATGTCACTCCGCTACGCAGCCGCCGACGCATGACGATTCTGGCGGCGGCCGGCCCCGCTCCGGGCACTTCTCGGAGAACCGGCAAGCGTTATCAGTCACCGCCGCCATCTGCTGCAGCAATTCGGTGTCAGTCGCGTTGCCGTAGCTGATGAGGATGCGGTCCAGGTCGTTTAGCTCGTAGTCCCCGAACGCCCCGCTCTTTTTTCCATTGACGAGCATGCTTAAATGCTTGCCGTTGCAGTATGCGGCGCCGCTGTCCAGGACGAAGCAGCTGGCGTTAAAGCGCATGCCGAGCGACTGGAAGAAGAAGCCCAGGGTAATGCCGCTAGCATGCTTGTGGATCACTTTGCCGTCCAGGTCATGCAAGTGCACGAAATTGCTCAGGCTATGGTTCGCGGCCGACATGTACTTGGCTTGCGCGAAGTCGTAGGGCTGGCCGTCCAGGTAGAGCAAAAAGTCAGCATGCTCGTGCACGTCGCCGAGCAGGCCGCTGCCCTTGCTATTGGCAGCGTACCAGGCAGCCGCCAGGGCCAGCAGCACGACCATGCCGGCACCGGCCAAAACCGTCTTGCTTGCCATGCATATCCATGGCAGCAAGCGTTTTATGCTTTTTGCAACGGTTGCCCGGTTGCCTTCAGCAAGGCAAAAGCTTAAAAGCCGGCCGGGATAGAGAAATATGGGAAAGGTTAGAGTTGCGGTCAATGGTTTTGGCACCATCGGCAAACGGGTGGCAGACGCGGTTTCTTTACAGGGCGACATGGAGCTGATCGGAGTAACCATTTCCAAGCCCTCCTTCAAGCTGGACATCATTAAGAAAGCCGGCTACCCGCTGTACTCCGCCCTGCCGGGCGGCCAGGAGTTGAAGAAGCATGGCGCCAAGGGCGACATCAACGACCTGGTGGGCAAGGCCGACATCATCATCGACTGCAGCCCGGAAGGCCAAGGTGCGGAGAACAAGAAGCTGTACCAGGCCAAGGGCAAAAAGGCCATTTTCCAGGGCGGGGAAGAGGCCGGCATAGCCGACCTCTCGTTCAACGCCCGCGCCAATTTCGACCAGGCCAAAGGCAAGCAGTTCGTTAGGGTAGTAAGCTGCAACACCACTGGCCTGTGCCGGACGCTTTACGCCATCGACCAGGCCTTCGGCATCGACAACTGCTACGCAGTTCTGGTGCGCCGCGCTGCCGATACTGGCGACAGCAAGAAGGGGCCAATAAACGCTTTGGTACCCGAAACCAGCATACCTTCGCACCACGGCCCGGACGTGCAGACCGTGTTGCCAGCCTTGCACATCATGACCGCCGCAGTGAAAGCGAGCACGACGCTCATGCACCTGCACGTGGTCAGCGTCAAGCTCAAGAAGGTGGCCAGCAAAGAGGCGGCAATAAAGGCACTGGAGCAGGCCGGCAGAATCCTCATGGTAACCAGTTCAGACGGCATAAAGTCGACAGCCGAGCTGTTTGAGTATGCCCGCGACCTGGGCCGGAAAAGGGGCGACCTGTACGAAGTTGCAGTGTGGAAGGACTCGGTCAATGTGCGCAACGGCATACTCTATTACATGCAAGCAGTGCACCAGGAAGCGGACGTGGTGCCGGAAAACATCGATGCGATACGAGCCATGCTCGGCACCATGGCCAAGGACGATTCGATAAGCAAGACCGACCAAAGCTTGGGGATATTATGAAAAACAGTTTCCTGACCATCGATGATTTGCAGGTCAAGGGCAAGAAGGTGCTGGTCAGGGTTGACATCAACTCGCCGATTGACCCGGTGACGAAAAAGATAACGGACGACGAGCGGCTGCAGCTGCACACCGGCACGACCATCAAGGAGCTGTCAGAAATGGGCGCCCGGGTCATTGTCATTTCGCACCAGGGCCGGCCCGGCGACTCCGACTTCATCTCGCTGGCCGAGCATGCTGAGTATATGTCTAGGCAGCTGGGCAAGCCGGTCAAGTTCGTCGATGAGATCTTCAGCTCGCACGTAAAAGAGGAAATCAACAAACTGAAAGACGGGGAAGTCATGCTGCTGGAAAATGTCCGGTTTTACGCGGAAGAGAGCATCGAGCGGCCGGCCGACGCGCTCACCAAAGTGCACCTGGTGCGCAGCCTGGCCTCCTATGTGGACTGTTTCGTCAACGACGCGTTTGCCACCATCCACCGCTCGCAGCCGTCGCTGGTCGGCTTCGGCGAGCTGCTGCCGACCGCAGCCGGCCGGGTCATCGAGCTGGAGCTGAAGGCGCTCAACGGCGTGCTGCAGGCCGGCAGGAAGCCGGCGGTTTTCGTTCTGGGGGGAGCGAAAGTCGACGACTCCATCAAGGCCATCGGCAAGCTGCTGGCGAATGGGACTGCCGACACAATCTTAACGGGCGGCCTGCTGGCCAACGCCTTGCTGGTGGCCAAAGGCTACGACGTCGGCCCGAAGACCATGGAGGTTTTGAAAGGCAAGGGCCTGGACAAGTTCTTGCCGTTGGCCAAAGAAGTGCTGAAGGAATACGACAGCCAGATCGAGACCCCGGTAGACGTTGCCATCATGGACGCGACCAGGAAGGACATCCATGTGTCCGAACTTCCCAATCCCTATCCTATAGCTGACATCGGCCGGGAAACGGTCGGCCGCTACTGCAAGATCCTGGAGCAGGCCAAGACCGTTGTGCTAAACTCGCCGCTCGGCATCTATGAGAACAAGGAATACGCTTACGGCACGATGCGCGTGCTGAACTGCGTGGCAAGTTTGAAAGCTTACAAGGTGGTCGGCGGCGGGCACATCGACGATGTCGTCAACAGCCTGGGCCTGAGAGACAAGTTCAACCATGTCAGCTCCGGCGGCCGGGCCATACTCTACTACCTGTCCAAGGAAAAGCTGCCGGTGGTGCAGATGCTGGAGCGGGCCAAAGATAAATGGGGCGGCAAGGCCAAGCAGCTGGCCGATTTCTGATTGTTGCATGTCCGCTATTCCAGCAGCTGCCGGCAGCGGCAGGCTTAAATGCCCATGTGCATTACATAACTAATGCTCAAGCTGTACAACACCCTGGCCAGGAAGAAGCAGGCGTTCAAGCCCATGCACGGCAAGCAGGTGGGCATGTACACCTGCGGGCCGACGGTATACGACTACGCGCACATCGGCAACTTTAGGGCTTACGTATCCCAGGACCTGCTGAAGCGGTATTTGCAATACCGAGGCTATACTGTCCGGCATATCATGAACCTCACCGACGTGGACGACAAGACCATCAAAGGCGCAAGGGCCAAAGGCATCAGCCTGAAACAGCATACAGAGTTCTATTCGCAGGCGTTCTTCGCGGACCTAGCGACGCTTAACATCCTGCCGCCGGAGCGCTACACCAAAGCCACTGACCACGTCCAGGAGATGGTGCAGCTAGTAAAAACGCTGCTGGAGAAAGGCGCGGCATACAAGGGCCAGGACGGCTCCATCTATTTTTCCATCGCCAAGTTCAAGGACTACGGGAAATTCGCCCGGTTGGACCTTAAGGCGCTGCAGCCGTCCGGCCGGGTGAAGCATGACACCTACACCAAAGATACCGTCTCCGATTTTGCCTTGTGGAAGGCCTGGGACGCTGACGACGGCGACGTGTTTTGGGAGACAGAGATCGGCAAGGGCCGGCCGGGCTGGCACATCGAATGCTCGGCGATGGCGATGAAGCATTTGGGCAGCACCCTGGATTTGCATGCCGGCGGGATTGACCTGGTCTTCCCGCACCACCAGAACGAGATCGCGCAGTCGGAAGCGGCCACTGGCCAGCGCTTCGCCAACTGCTGGTTCCATAACGAACATCTCATCGTCAACGGCCAGAAGATGGCGAAAAGCCTGGGCAATTTTTACACGCTGCGCGACCTGCAGGACAACGACCCGATGGCGCTGCGTTATGCACTGCTGGCCACTCACTACCGGCAGCAGCTGAATTTTTCCATGCCGGCGCTGGCAGCCGCCGCCGATACGATAGACAAAATGCGGGAATTCGTGCGCAACCTGAAGTCGGCCGCTGATGGCAGTTCTGGCCAAGCCGAAGCGCAACGGCTGGTTGCGCAAGCCAGGTCAGCGTTCATCGCGGCCATGGATGACGACCTCAACATCGCCATCGCGCTGGCTGCTATCCACCGGTTTGTCGGCCAGGCCAACACGCTGCTGTTCGACAAGAAGCTGCCGGCCAATGATGCCAAGGCTTGTTTGGAATTCGTGGCCGAAATCGATGCGGTGCTGGGCCTGCGGCTGCTGGAATCGGCCAGCGGCTGGCAAAGCCTGGAGCAGGCGGAAGCCTGGCTGCGGGAGCTGATTGATAAGAGGGAACAAGCCCGGGCCAGCAAGAACTGGCCGGAAGCGGACCGCATCCGCGAAGAAATCAAGGCCAAGGGTATCATCCTGGAGGATGCCGGCACGGGCATCCGGTGGCGGAAAGGCGAGCGGTAGTACCATGGACGACCATTTGGAGCAGGTGCGCAGGCATTTCGATTCCAAGTACACCGATTACGACGCCTGTTCCGGCCGGGTGGTGCCAAGCAACGAAGAGCTGCAACGCGCTTTGGTGGAAGCCATCCATCACCGCCGGGACGCGAGCTTGGCCATCCTTGACTTAGGCGTTGGCACCGGCCTGACTTCATGGCTGGTAGTTAACGCGTTCCCCAATGCCCGCATTGACGGCATCGATTTCAGTGCAGAAATGCTGCGCCACGCGCGCGAGCGGCTGGCCAAGTTCGATGGCCGCGTAAGGCTGGTGCAAGCGGACATCACGCAGCATGCATTCGACCGGCAATATGACGTGGTCATTTCAGCCGTCACCATCCACAACCTGCCGCACCCGGAAAAAAGGCTGCTGTTCGCCAACATCCACAGGCATCTTAAAGATGATGGCTGCTTTGTCAATGCCGATTTCATAACCTTTGGCAGCCAGCACTTGGCCAGCAAAACGGCGGCCAGCTATGAAAAGTTTCTTGCGGAAAACCTGGCCGGCCAGGAACTGGAACACTGGTTGAAACATGCCAGGGAGCAGGACCTGCCGGCCAGCATGGACGACCAAACGGCATGGCTGCGGCAGGCCGGCTTCCGCACAATAGAGTGCAGCTGGCTGCAGCGCAACCTTGCGGTCTATTGCGCCACCAAATGAAGACTGACGCGGCTTTTTAGCAGGCAAGACAAATAACTTCGCCATGGACGACCGCGGGCAAACAAGACCGGAAACCGTTTTTACATTGCTGGAGCCGGAGGTCCGGAAGCTGGCCGAGGGGCGGTTCGGCACGCCAACCAAGGTGCAGGAGCAAGTGATACCAGCAGTGTTGGCCAGCAAGGGCCTGCTGGTTATCTCAGAAACGGGCAGCGGCAAGACCGAGAGCGTGATGCTGCCGCTGTTCAGCCTGTGGCTGAAAGAGGCCAAAGCGGACCGGCAACGGAAGCCTATATCCATACTGTACATAACCCCGCTGCGCAGCCTGAACCGGGACTTGTTGGCCAGGCTGAAATGGTGGGCGGACCAGCTGGGCATGGGCATCTCGGTGCGGCATGGCGACACCAGCGGCTATGAGCGGCAGATGCAGGCGCAGAACCCGGACGACCTGATGATCTCAACGCCGGAAACGCTGCAGGCCATCCTGGTCGGCAAGCTGATGAAAGAACATCTGAAAAACGTCCGGCACATAATCGTCGATGAGGTGCACGAGCTGGTGGACAGCAAGCGCGGCGTGCAGCTGGCCGCCGGCCTGGAGCGGCTGAAACAATTGACTAGGACGGCAGGCATAGAGCCGCAAGTGGTCGGCATTTCAGCCACCATCGGCGACCCGGAGGAGATAAAGAAGTTCCTTGGCGTCGGCCAGGCGATCGACACGGAACGCAGCCGGACGATGGACGTAACCGTTGACTACCCAGGCAATGCCGGCCTGGATGGCAGCGTAGCACGGCTTGAATTCCTGACGGAAGCGGTCAAAGGCAGCAAACAAACGCTAGTGTTCACCAACACCAGGGAAACCGCCGAGACGTTGTCGAGCCGGCTCAAGGAGCAACGGCACGTGGCAACCGAGACGCACCACTCCAGCCTGTCGCGCGAGGTCAGAATCAAGGTCGAAGAGAACTTCAAGCAGGGCCAAGTGAAGGCCTTAGTCTGCACCAGCTCGCTGGAGCTGGGCATCGATATCGGCAACATCGACCTGGTGGTGCAGTATGGCAGCCCCAGGCAGGTGGCCAAGCTGGTGCAACGGGTCGGGCGAAGCGGCCATTCAATGGGCAAGGTATCCAAGGGCATCGTCATCGCGGTCGACCCGGACGACCTGTTCGAAGCGGCAGCCATTGCCAAGCTGGCGCTGGCCGGCCGGCTGGAGAACAACGTGATGCGGAAATTGCCGTGGGACATCCTGGCGCACCAAATCGCTGGCCTGGCGCTGGACCAGTATGAAGTCGCCGGCAACGCTGCCTATGAACTGCTGCGCAAAGCCTATCCGTTCCAGGGCATGAGCGCCGACGATTTCTTGCAGGCCTGCCTGTTCTTACAGGAATTAGGCCACCTCTGGGTCAACCGCCAGGCAGGCAACGATGCGCTGGCCGCCATGGCCTTGAAGCGCAAGGGCAAGACCTTCGTGTTTTACAACGAAAACCTGTCCACCATCCCGGACAGCAAGACCTATCGGGTAATCGACACTTACACCGGCCAGGCGGTGGCCAGCCTGGACGCCGAGTTCATCGCGCTGAACGGTTATCCGGGCATGGCGTTCATCGTCAAGGGCCAGGCATGGCGCATTTTGGAGGTCACGGACAACCGCATCATGGCCGAGCCGCTGGAAGGCTTGGAAGGCGCCATCCCGGCCTGGGAGGGGGAGATGATCCCGGTCCCCATGGCGGTGGCCATGGAGGTGGGCCGGATGCGCAGGGAGATAAAGGCACGCCTGGACGCCGGCCTGGACGCCATGGGCTTCATCCGTTCCTATCCGGTGACCAAAAGGAGTGCGGCGGCCATGCTGGAAGCCATGCGGAAGCAGGACGGCATGATGGGCACCGACCAGCAGCTGGTCATCGAACAGGGCATGGAGGACGCGCCATACGTGGTCATCCACTCCTGCTGGGGCAGCACGGTCAATGAGACCATCGGCCGGGCCGTCGCTGCGCTGGTATCCGCCCGGCTCGACTCGGTCGGCTTCAAGGCCGACCCGTACCGCATGCTGTTCCGGCTGAAGAGCCGGGCCGATGCGGAAGAGGTGATCAAAGTGTTCGAAGGCATCAAGCCGGGCGCGGTGCGCAAGGTTTTGGAGGTAGCCCTGCCGAACGAGGAGCTGTTCGCCTGGCATTTCACGCACGTGGCCAAACGCTTCGGCATCATCAGCAAGGATGCCGACATGCCCACGGCCCGGCTGCGCAAAGCCATCCGGGCCTAAGAAGGCACACTGGCGCATCAGGAAGCGCTGCAGGAAATCTTTTTCGACAAATTGGATGCGGAACAGGCGGCGATGGCGCTAGCCATGGCGCGCGACGGCCGCATGGCCGTGCATGCTGCCGGCAGCATATCGCACCTGGGCCGGTTAGGCATCCAATCCAGGTATGAGATCGTGGCCGCGGAGCGGCCGGAAGGCGAGATCTTCCAGCTGTTCCGGGAACGCTTGCTGGACACGCGCATCGCATTAGTCTGCTGCAACTGCCTGGCAACAGCGGCCATGGGCAAGGTGCGCGAGATAACCACGGACCTGCTTGCCTGCAAAAAATGCGGCGCGCGCATGCTGGCCGAGGCCAGTTATAATTACCTGGAGGCGGCCAAGCTGTTGCTGCGCCAGAACCGGGACAGCAAGGCCTTTGCCAAGGATGAGCAGCGGCAGCTGGAAGCGCTGCTGGATTCAGCCGCCCTGGTGGCAGCATCTGGCCTGGATGCGGTCAAGGTGCTGGCCGGCCGCGGTGTCGGCAGCAAGACCGCTGCCAGAATCCTGGCCAAAATGAACACCGAGGAAAGCCTGCTGCGCGACATATTGAGCGCGGAGCGGCAGTACTTCAAGACCCGGGCGTTCTGGAAGGACCGGCCGTAGGGCAGTTGCTCATTGCTACTATACAGTTAATAAATACGATGGGCAACTCAATGCATGAGAACCTATTCGCTTCAAATGCAGCAGCTGTTCGAAACGGAAAACGTGCTGCTCACCAAGCGGCGCGTCTCTCTCCTGAAGAAAGTGGCGGGCCGGGTTGAAAACCTCAAGGGAAGGGTGGAAATCCCCCCGGTCACCATAACGGCCGGTGAGCCGGAGTCTTCTGACCTGGTCGCGCTGGAAAGCGGCAGGCGGGCATGCTTGGCAAGTTCCAGGGGTGCGCAATACCGGATCGACGGCTGCTCGGTGGAACGGGCACTCAGCCGCGATGGCGATTATGTGCGGCACGTCGGCATTTGGAATAGGCTGTTTCCGTTCCATGGCCGGGTCTTGGCTGAGGTACAACGGGAAATGGAAAATGCGGAAGAGATCAACCGGAAGCTGGCCGGTTCCGGCTTTTGGCCGGCACAAGAGCCGGTGGCGATAATGCATTACGACAAGCAGTTCACCGAGAAAAGCCTCTATTCCATGTGGGTTGATGCCTTTCTTAAGGCGCATGAGAAATATCCGGAATTGACCATCTTCGACGAAGAGCGGCATTTGGAGCTGCACCGAAAGCTTGCCGCATTCGGCAAACGCGCCATGCATATGCGGCATTTACGGAACGGGGAGCTGGCGGCAAGCGTAATGCGGGTATGGGGCGACAGCCGCTTGCCGGAAGTCCTTTCCCAAAAAACATTGGACCAGGAGGCGGCGCAGGCGGTGGCGTACAAGATCGGGGTCGCCATCGGGGCGCAAAAAAAAGCCACGGAAGGCTGGTGGCAACCCGGGAACAGCGCAAAACGGTATGTGGTCTTCGCCCATGACGGCCAAATCCATGCCAGCATGACCGGGTTTGAGAAGACGGTCAAGTATGGGGATGCCGGCATGCGGAGTCTTACCGGCGCGCGAAGGGGCGTGGAAAGCTTTGCGATCCAACATACCCTATACGGAGTCCCCGCAGCCATCCGCACGGCGTTTGCCGCCGGGTTCGGCGACGGCTATAAGGATCCGGACCGGCGCCAGCCGATCATGGTTTCGGAGCTTTACGACGGCTTTGACCTGAAATTCGAAAGCTACCGGGAGCTGTTTGCGCGGAACGATGCGCAGGGGTTTCCTAGCGGCTAAGGGCCGGCCGACAAAGCTGCACACCATGCAGCAGGACATCGAAACCGGCACTCCAGTCGTCGAGCGCTATCCGTCCCGCGTTATCCGCACCCGCGTCCGGTTGCCGTCCGACCCCTGGTTCTCGACGGCTATAATATGGTTGCCTTTTCCCAGGAGCTCCGCACCGAGCAGGTCCAGGTTCGCGTAGGACAGCGCCAAGGTCACCAGCGCGGCCTGGCTTCCCGAATAGCCGACCAGCGGGTTGGCCAGCTGGAAGAACTTGCCGGACAGGATGGCCGGCATCCGAGCTTCCAGGTTGCGCCAATCGCCCTTGGCAAACACCAACAGCATGCCGTTATTTTCCAGCGCCTGGGACAGGGTGATGTGCACATTATTGCCGTCCTTGGCGGCGCGCGCATACGCCGGCTGGCCGATATAGCTAGCTATCCCTTGCAGCAGCCCTTGGCCCTGGGCGGCGATGAAGAATTTCTCCGGAGCGGTTACCCAGTCTGCAGCCAACTGGCCAAAGCCGACCTCGCCCTGCCAAGGCAAGTAGAAACTCTTGCCAGAACCGCTGACGTTCAACGTCATTTGCAGCTGGATGTCGCTTGCTTCGGCCATGCCAACAGCCAGCAATCCGGCCAGCAAGCAGCTGGTGAGCAAGCGGGATGGGACCGGCATGCTTATGTTTGGCGCCGCTGGCATAAATCATTGCGCAGGCTATTTAAGCAGGCCGCGCAAAAGAGTGTCATGGCGCTCAGCAAGGGGGACTTTCTTGAAATCGATTTCACCGGCCGGATCGCCAGCTCTATGGAAGTGTTTGACACCAGCCTGGAGCAGGTCGCCAGGGACGGCAAGGTGTTCAAGGACGATTACCGGTATGGGCCAGTGCTAGTTATTGTCGGTGCGGGCATGGTGGTGAAAGGCCTGGAGCAAAGGCTGATGGCGATGGAAACCGGGCAGGAGACGACCTTTACGCTGCAGCCGGAGCAGGCCTTTGGGCCCAGGCATGCCGGCCTGGTACGGCTGGTGCCGGAAGCCAAGTTCCACGAAAAGAAGATTGAGCCATACCCGGGGCTGTTCGTGGACATTGATGACATGCCGGCCAAGGTCATGTCAGTGGCTTCGGGACGGGTGCGGATTGATTTCAACCACCCGCTGGCCGGACGGGAGCTGCATTATTGGGTAAAGGTAATCCGTAAGCTGGAGCAGCCCAGGGAAAAGCTGGAAGGCCTGCTGCGCCACTACGGCGTGGACGGCGCGGTAAAAGCGTACGGCAGCAAGCTCACCATAACGCTGGACCTGCCGGACAAGCTGCCAAACAATGTCAGGGAAGCGATAACCGGCACGATCAAGCGCGACGCGGCCAAATGGCTGCCGGACATGACGCTGGAGTTTCCAGAACGCGCGCCGCCGGCTGCGGCAAGTGCGGGCAAAGTTGAGGCACCGCAGCCAACACCGTAAACACCTGTTTATTGCTGATTTTTAATGAGCTGCCAAATTTCGGCCGACTTCTTGTAGTTGGTCCGCACCACGATGTGCCCACCCAGCTCCTTGGCGGTGCGCTCCGTCACCAGATAGCGGCCGGCATAATCGTCCCTAGACACGTACTTGTAAACGGTAGCCATCGGCTCGTTTATGTTCCTGGCCAGTTTCCTGATCCAGACGCCTTTCGGATGCTTCTGCAGCTCGGCAAGGATTTTCTTCACCAGGTCCGGCCGCAACGGCTGTTTGCGCATGGGAATCACAGTGAACAGGTGTTTACAATATTGGACGTGCGATAATCATGCCCGGTTAACATTGTAAACATCTGTGCATGATAATTGACTTGCAACGATAACCTTAAAAAGCTTATGCCCATTAAATAATCAGAAAATTTCCAACTTTCTTATGGCCGAGCTAACCATCCGCGAGGGCATAACGCGCGAGACAACTGATGATGAAGAGCTGAGGAAAATTCTCGAGACGCGCAAGGCCGAAATCAAGGTGGTCGGGGTTGGCGGGGCCGGCAACAACACCATTTCTAGGCTAATGGCGGTCGGCATCGTC
>JACQOC010000106.1 GCA_016202785.1 Candidatus Aenigmatarchaeota archaeon | reverse complement strand
CCGATGTTCTTCACGTCAACAGTGATGTCAGCGATGTCGCCGACGACAAGGTTCGCCGATGTCAGGTAGACCTGCTCAATCCTGAGCAGCGGCGCGGTCACGCTGAATGATTTCGAAACTGTGGAAACATTATGCGTCCTGTTGCCGCCGCAGCCCTCGGAACGCGACGCGTTCACGAAACACCCTGAAACAGACCAGTTGCCACGCAGCTCCGGTATCACGCCGACTGCGACGTTGTTGGTGTCTCCGGACAGTTCTTCGCACTGCGACACGTTGCGTAACGTCTCGTTTAGCCTGTTCTTGAACGTGCATCCTGCGAAGCCGTAGAATTTCACAAGAGCGGTATTGCGTATTCTCAGCGTCGCGACGGTGAGGTTGTCTTTCGGCGCGAGCGCAGGCATGTCTATTGCCTGTATGTAAAGGTCAGGAGGATTGACGACATCAAAGCTTCTGCTTTGGCTGTCGTGCCTTTCCAATGAGCTGCAGGAGCTGTCCAGCGACCGCTCCGCGTCGCACGCCACCGTCCACGCTCCCGCCTGCTCTGTCGTGAGGTTTGCCCTCGAGTCTATGAACGACTCGGCGGGCAGCGTGAAGCACGCCGAACGGTTCACGATTTGCACGCCTTTCGTGAACGTGCACGTCACGCGGCCGAACCTTTCTGTCGATGACGGATTCCTTAGCGTGTACGAGGCGAATATCTGGCTCGATACGTAAGCCGGGCTGGTGATTGCAAGATTGGATATCGTAAGGTTGTAGCCGCGGATGACGCGGAACGCGGCGCCGTTGATCATGCTGCTGGTCGCCGTGGCGCCGGAACATGAAGAGCTTGACGAAGCGCTAACAGTGCAGTTCCTTATGTTCCATGTGCCGACTACATTGGCGAATACTGACATGTTGTATGTCCTGCTGTTCTGACGCGTTATCAGGCTGCACGGCGACGACCTGGTTTGATTCGCGCCAGCTGGATTCTCTATAATGCAGGCTGTCTGCCCGTACCTGTCATCGTTAAGCGGATTGCTCACGAAGACGTCTATGTGCACATTTGTGTTGTTGACAGCTTCGTCCTGGGCGGCAACGCTGGTTATGTAAAGGTCCGGCGGAATCGTGACGTTCATTGTTCTTGATTCAGGCGAGACGTTGTGAAGCGCCGAAGGCGAACAATTGCTAACCGCAGACGCGTTTATGAAGCATCCTGAAACCGTCCACTGGCCGTGTATGTTTGCTAAATTCGATACCATGAACTGCTGCGTGCTGTTTGCCGTGACCTGCAGGCAGCCAGATGCCCGCATCGACACGGAGCCTGACGGGCTCGTGAACAGGCATCCAGTCAGCGCGTAGCTGCTGTTCGCCGGGTTCGGGTTTATTGCGAGGACCGCCACGTTAATCAGGCTGTTGTTGACTGCAGTTGCCGGTGCGCTTATGTTTGAAATATATAATCCGAATAGGGGAGCAGGCGGTGGCGGTGCTGTGGATGTGATATTGAATATTCCTATTCCAGATTCTGTGTCGTGCAGGTCGCTGCAGTCTGACGTGAGCGACGCGCGCAGCGAGCATTGCTCTGCGCTCCATGCGCCTGCCTCGCGCGCGTGCATCCTCACGATAAGCGAGGGTGCGGATGTTCCCGCAATCTGCGTGCACGCGGTCGAGTTAGAGGTTATTTGGTTTGACGGCGTCCTGAAGCTGCAGGTGACGCGGGCGTACCTCGCGGCGTCTGATGGATTTCTTACCGTAGCAAGCAGCTGCACGCTGCTGTTGACCGGCGAATCAGCAGGCAGCGTGAATGAGACGAATGTCATGTTGATTCCGCGGATGACATTGAAGGTCTTGCTTGCGTTGAGGGAATGAGTGAGCGCCGCGGACGCGCAGTTCGCTGACGCATTGATTGAGCATGTTGTCACGTTCCATCTCCCGGTTATATCGACAAAGACAGGGAGGTTGTATGTCCGGGCGCTGTTCGACTCTATGCCCTGGCACGATGACGACAGCAGCCTGGATGTGCCGAACGGGCTCCTCAGGGAGCAGCTCACCAGTGCGAACCTGTCATCGTCGAGCGGGTTTGCCGCAAGCACGTTTATGTTAATATTTGAATTGTTTATCACATCTGCTGACGGGACCGCCACGGACGAAATCCGCACGAACCCTCCGCCGCTCGGGCATGCCTGCTGGCTGACGTTCACGTATCCCGCGGGCACGCAGCTGTCGCCGAATTCCACGCACGCCCCGCTCGTCGCGTTGAACCCGCTGTAAAGCCCGGGCGTGCAGGTGGCGGTGACGTTGAACGCGCCTATGTTCGATTCTGAATCATGAACTGCCGAACAGTCTGACAGCCCTCCGCGCAGCGAACAGTCGGTCACAGACCAGGTGCCGACAGCGTTCGCAGCCATGCTCACGTCAAATTGCGTTAATGTACCGCCACCTCCGACCTGTGTGCATCCTGTTGAGTTCTGAACAACCTGGTTGCTCGGCTTCCTGAAATTGCACGTCACACGTGCGAACCTCGCCGCCTCGGATGGGTTCCTAACGACAACGCTGACCGCTGCGCTTGTATTGACCAGCACATTGGAAGGCGGCGCAATCGAGGCGAATGAAAGGTTGAGCCCAGGTACCACGCTGAATGTCCTGCTTGCGTTGAACGTATGGGTGCGCGCAGCCGAAGCGCAGCTTATGGAAGCGTTCACGCTGCACGATGTGACGTTCCACGCGCCAACCTTGTCGGCGAATATCGTCATCGCATAGTTTCGCGAACTGCCTGCCTGGATACCGGTGCAGGTTGAAGTAAGAAGCGTCGAACTGCCCGACGGGTTGCGGACGAAGCAACTGACCAAAGCAAAACGGTCGTCGTTTAACGGGTTCGTCACCGTGGCTACTACGTTGACATTCGAATTGTTGGTTACGTTTGCGGAGGGCACAGAAACCGAGTTTATGTATGGGTTGTTCGTTCCAGGGCACGGCCCTGCTGTCCTGTTCACCCATCCTGCAGGCACGCAGTTGCTGTTGAATTCTGCGCACGCTCCGGTTGTCGCATTGTTAGCATGATAAAGTCCGGGAGTGCACCCGTCGCAATTGTTGATTGCGCACGATGTGCTGCATGTCGCGGGGCACGCTCCGTTGTTAGCCCCGTTGTCGCACTGCTCGCCTGCGTCGATGACTCCGTCGCCGCAGAAGCCTGCTGCGCCTGCAGTCGAGTTTATCGCGCCCGCCTGCAGCCGCCTGTCATGCAGCGAAGCGGAAGCGCAGTCGGGATTCACCGAGCCGAACACGCTGCACGATTCCACGTTCCATATGCCTTCCCTGTTCAGGTAAATCTTGACAAGTAGGCTTGCAGAGTTGTCAACAAGTATGCATTGCGAACTGTTCGTGTACTGCGCATTGGCAGGGCTCCTGAAAACGCAGGACGTCAGGCCGTAGCGCGCCACGGACGGGTTCGACACGGCGACGGTGACAGTCGCGCTTGTCCTGTTGCCTGCGAGCTGCGGCACATTGATGGAACTGATGAACAGGGTAGTGCGGGCATTGACTGTGAAATATCCTGGATTATGAACAGTGCTGGTGGCAGACTGTCCGGCGAACGTTGGGCTGGATGATTTGTAGGTTGTGCAGCTGCTCACGTTCCATGTGCCGGTTGCGTCTGTTGTCATGTTCATCAGGAACGCGCGCGTGGCGCCTGGTTCCATGCCGGCTGTGCTCCATATCGTGACCGTCCCGTACGGCGGCGCCAGCGTGCAGGTCGCATTTACATATGAAACGCTGGAGGCCGGGTTTGTCACTGACATGCTGATGGAAGCGAGCGAGCCGTTCACTATTGGAGCTGCCGGCAGCGTGACTGACTCTATGAAAACATCATCAGGTATTGCTACTGTGTAATTGGCAGACTGTCGCGAAACATTATCAAGAACAATGCCGGCGCATCCGGAAAACTCGCTGGCAGACACCTGGCACCTGCTGACAGTCCAGTTGCCGACGCGGTCTGCAATCATGCTGACCTGTGCGCTCGCGCTGCCGCCTGCATCGATGCGCGTGCACGCGGAAGTGTTCCTCCTCACCGCTGCCAGCGGGTCGGTGAAGTCGCACCTGACGCTGGCGAACTTCTCCGTATCGTCGGGATTATTCACGCCGACTGTCACGGCCGCAGAGCGTCCCCTGAGCACGGTTGCCGGGCCGGAGACGGAATTAATATAAGTCCCGAAGCCGGGCAGCGCCCTGAACGCGCCTGTCACTGGCGTCTGGTTCACCTCAAACAGGCAGCCGCTGCGCGCGCTGCGGCCAAGCGTGCAGCTGTACTGGTATTGTCCAATGCGCCCTGCGAAGAACGGCAGCGAAAGCGACGTGCTGCTGTTCGACTCGTCAAACGCCATGCAGGACGCGCCGCCGTCCCTGGTGCCGCCCCTGGTTGTCGTGCCGTTCGGCGCTGTTATCGAGCAATAAACATTGGCGTAAGCGGGCCGCGGCCCTGTCTTTGTGATTGTGAACAGCAGAAGCGTCGAGCGGTTGAACCTGATGGTTTCAGGCATGTTGACTGCCAGCCGGACGCTCACTGGCTGCACGAGCCCGCGCAGCAGGCGGTTTATCTCGTCAAGCGCCGCGTTCGACCTTGTTATCAGCTCCTGCGCCTTCGCGGCAGTCAGGTCGCTCATCGTGGCGTTCATGTAATTGAGATGGTCTCTTGTGAGCAGCAATGCCTCGTTGAGCACGTCGAGCGTGTCATTGTTCGCTGTGTCTGTTTCCCCGTTCTGGCGTATGAATGTGTCTATCTCCATTATCTGTATCGAGATGTCCTGGTCGAGCTGGCGGAATATGCCGAGCAGCCTGTTTATCTCTGCCATGTTGAAGACCGGGCATTGCGCAATGCGAACAGGGCTGAGCACGGTCAGCTGCTCGAACGTGCCTATGGGCACTCCCCGTGCGGCGAAGTAGTATGAAACAGCGGTGTCGCTGCACCTCAGTTCGCATCGCCCTGTTACCGAGCCGCAGTAGTTGTTGCTGCTGATGCCGCGGCTGGCGTTGCTGTACGCGGCTATGCAGCCGGCTGGCGTCGAGCGGCTGCTGCATACGTAGAACGTCGCGGCTCTCAATTCAGTTCTGGTCGTTCCGGAGAAGTTGATGCCCCTGCCTGTCGTAACCGCGCCCAGCGGCAGGTGGAAGCCGTTGGCGTCGATGTCGCTGAATATTACTGCAATCGATGCGTTGTCCCCGAAGCCCGGCGTTCTTCCGCGCCCGAGCGCGCGCACCTGAACAAGGCATGCCTCGCCTCCCTCATGCCTGCAGTCTCCGTTCGTGCCGGCTGTTATCGCAACTGTTGCAAGGCTGCCTGTTCCGCACGTTCTTTCGCTCCACCGCCGCGTTTCCGTGCCGTTGCTCAGCACGCGGTACTGGCATTCTGTTATGTTCGCTCCTGCAGGGCCGTCAACAGCAGAAATGGTGAAGTCGCCGCTGACCCAGCCGGTTGGCGCGCTGGATATTTCCGAAACCGGCGTTATCCAGTCGACATTGTAGAAGCGCTCCGAAGCGTCCTGGACGACAGTTCCGTTGATGGTCGCGTTCACTTTCGACACGACCCTGCACGCGCCCTGCCCGATGTTCCTGCAGGTGCCGTTGGCGCCCACGCTTACGGTGAAGTTGCCGTTGCATTGGCGCTGGCGGTTGTCCGCAGTCTTGACAGCAGACGCGCCGATGCTGTAGACATCATACGTGCATGCGATAGCGCCGGATGCGAAAGACCTGTCAGCCACAGAGACGGAAAAGTTTGCTGACTGCCAGCTGTTTTCCGGGGGCGATGTTATATTGGTGAAAAGCGTTTTCATAGCGAATGTTCGGCTGTAAGGCTGCCCGACATTGCCGTCCATATCTTTGGCAAATACAGAAACCGCGCACGTTCCCTGGAGCTGGCAGTCGCCAGTCACGTTGACCGTGAACTGGCTGTTGCACTGGCGGATTTTCGCTCCTGCCGGCACGCTGCCGCCGCCAGCATAGTTGAGCGGTCCGAACTGGACATAAGCTGCGCCAATCCTGTTCATTAGCACGAGCGGCACCCCGTTCATTACGGTTACTGCCGGCACGTAATTCGCCCTGGTGATGTCCTCTGCAACGTCGGCAGGCTGCCCGACAGTCCAGTCGCTTTTTATTTCATATACAGTGTTGCCGGAGTCGGCGCTTTGCGAATTGCTCGCGACGAAAAAGCTCTTTGAAGAAGGACTGTAAGCCGCATCGTATATTCCGGTATTTGGCGCGGCTATCTTCGTTTCCGCCGAGGAGAACGTGCCGTCCTGCTTAAGCGAGCGGTGATAGATGCTTGCTCCATAGCCGGTATAATATATTATATCATACTCGCCCCTGTCGTTGAATTGCGCCACTGCGCCCCCGGCGTTTCCTGACGATATCCGGAATGGCGCGCTGGCGAACGT
>JACQOC010000105.1 GCA_016202785.1 Candidatus Aenigmatarchaeota archaeon | reverse complement strand
CACGATGGCCTGCTCGGCGTTGATGATCTGCACGCCCTTGCCGTTGAGCAGCTCTTTCGCTACTCGGCTGGCCAGCCGGCCGGCAATGCAGTTGGACGCATCGACTATCAAGGTTTCCATGATCATCCCATTAACATGACTTTCGCGCCCTTCGGGCTGCGCTCCAGCAGCTCTGCTATGGAGATGGCCTCCCCGCCGGCTTTCTTGATCTTGCTGGCCGCTGATTGGGTAAAGCGCAAGGCAGCGACGGTCAGTTCCTTATCCATGTCACCATTGCCAAGCACGTTGCCCGGCACCAGCACGGCATTGCTGCCGTTCTTGCTGAGATCAGCGATATCGACGCAAAACTGCACGCGGCGCGGCCGGTTCAGGCTTCTGGCAACTGCCTTCCAGAACGGCGCGGCAATGCCCGCTTGCTGCGCCTTTTCGATAAGCGCTGCCAGCTCCGCGTTCTTGCGGCTTGTTTTCATACCCCCATATTTGGCGCGAGGTATATAAATCCATTCAACGCCGCTGGACAGCAATATTATGCCGGCCGGCAATCATGCTGATGGCTGACGCCAAGCTGCTGGCTATAGCCCTTATCTTGGCCGGGGAAGCGCTGGCCATCTACGCGGAAATGCTGGGCGCAAAGGCCTATGCGGAATCCAGCCCGTTTCTGGCCGCGTTCCTGAAAATGCTGCTGGTCATGACCGTCGGCGGCGGGTTTTTGATCGCGGGCTATATGTTAGGCTTTCAGGCCTTCCAGAACATCTGGATCGTCACGGCCGCGTCCATCACTTCCATCCTCATCATCGAGCCCATCCTGGCCTACACGCTGTTCCAGCAGCTGCCGACTAAAGGTGCAATGGTTGGTTTGGCCCTAGGTTTGGCCGGCTTCCTGGCGGCGCTGTTTTTCTGAGTGCATATGAAAACGATGCGGGGGGCCGGAATTCCGCCAATCCAGTGCTTGCGTGACAGAAGCGATTGGGTTCGAACCGACGAAGGCACTAAGCCACAGGATATCTCACAGCGTAATGCTCAACACTCAAGCCGTGGAAGGGAACTTGAACATTTGCTCCCCCGCTTTCATGGAAGCGCAAGCTCCCGTAAAAGCAGGGACTTGAGTCCTGCGCGTTTGACCGCTCCGCAACCCCCGCAACGCTGATATTCTATGATGCAGCATTATTTAATAAGGGCATGTTAGAGCTGATTTTCGGCTTCGGCTACCGGGTGAAAAAGCTGCGCAGGCGCTGGGACCGGTTGCGGGAAAAGACGCTGGGCAAGAAGGACCCGATGCGGTCCCAGATCCTGGAGCGCTTGGACACCATAGAGAACAACCTCAAGACGCTGGAAGAGACCAAGCTCACGCGCGTGGTACGGGCCAGGATGGCCAAGGAGATAGAAATAGATTTGGAGGAAGTGGCCGAACTGCTCAAGTTCGACGGCAGCCAGGCCACGGAGAAGGAAGAATAGCCGGCCTAGACCGTAGCTGCGCCCTCCTTTATCGTGTTGAGAATCAGGCGGGTGTGCGTCCTTATCACGTTCGGTATGGTCTGGATATACTTGACGAAGTCGTCCAGCTGCTTGCGCGTTTTAAACCTGCAAACCAGCAGCACGTCCGACGAGCCCGTTACGTCGTAAACCGTCACCACGTTGGCCCGGTTGGCGATCATATTCTCCACATCGAACAGCTTGCCCTTGCTGACCCGCACGTCTATGATCACCTGCAGGTCATAGCCCAGCTTCTCGTAATCCAAGGTTGCGGTGTAGCCTTTGATGATGCCGGATTTCTCCAGCTTCCGGGCGCGCTTCATGACCGTGACAACCGACACCCCGATCTTGCGCGATATCTGCCGGTAAGAGAGCCGGGAGTTGGCGATCAAGGCGTTCACGATCTTGCGGTCCAGGTCGTCCAAGGCGCTCATATACGGATGTGAGTATTTTGCCGCCAGTCTTAAATGTTTATGCCATTCGGGGCGGCACAGGCTTACTTATGTTTACTACGGCCGGTAGCGGGCTGCTGCTGCCGATTCCGGGAAATAATGTTAAATCATTCTTGCTTAATTTGGCAAGATATATTAATATTTGTTTATTTTTG
>JACQOC010000103.1 GCA_016202785.1 Candidatus Aenigmatarchaeota archaeon | reverse complement strand
GATGCCGACCGTGCGCCGCTCAACTTGCTTTACCGCCAGCTCGCTGATGCTGGCTGAGGTGTGGTTCCAGCCTTGCGGCAGCAGCGACCGCAGGGAAATGTTGCCGACCTTGCCGCTGCCGACGTTCTGCACCTCGATCATTACCGGCAGCACGTTGCCGCGCGTCGCGTTCAGTATGTGCTCCGGCACTGACACGTTCAGCCTGACTACCGTATAGACAACTTCGCTTTCGTAAGCCACGCCGCCGCCCGACCCGCCGCCGGCCACCGCCACGTCATACGGAACCGGCACGGTGATGTTGACGTAAGTGATGGTCGCGTTGAGCAGCTGGAACGAGATGTTGGTAACCGCGCGGTTCTCGCTGCCATTGCGGTCGAGGAAGGAAGTGTTGCCGATCGCATAATAGGTGCCGATCGCGAACGTGCCGTTGAACAGGTAGTCAAAGGATTGGGTGCCATCCGTAGATAAGTCATAGGCCGGGAAGGTGTGGTTGTACAGCACGCTGGTCAGGTTGGCGCTGGCGTTGACAAAGGTCAGTACCGTGGTAAGGTTGGTGATATTGAGGTTGCCGCAGTTCCTGACCCCCAGCCGGAACACCGCGGAAGTGTTCTGGATCATGATGTCCGGAAACACCTGGAAAAAGGAGCAGACGATCTGGGCCTGGGAAACGTTAACGTTGATGCCGGTCTCGCTCACCAGCATGCCGGTGAAGCGGTAGGCTATGGCCACAAACGCTACCGCAAGCAGGATTGCCAGCAGCGCCCAAGTTAAAGAACCGCGGTCGCGCTGCACTTTTGGTGAATAACGCATCCGTTATATAATTCGCGCGTTTCCGATAAATACGGAGCTAGCCGAACAGGTCGAGCAGCCAGTCAGCCAACCCGGCCAGGCCGGCCCAGATGCTGTCCGCTAGGTCCGGTTGCGGCTTAACCGCCAGTTCCATGGCCGCCTGCTGGGTAGCAATGCCGTCCGCCATGACCAGCAGGGTGGCGTTGCACGCCATTAGGGCCGGGCCAGCCGCATATGCCATCTCGTACAGGCTGATTTCCCCTGGCATTAGCTCCCTACTGCCGCTTTTCCGGGCAACGTTCGTCAGGCAGCCTTCATAGCCTTCCAGCGTGGCGTTGATGTTGCTAACCAGTTCCGTCCCGGTATTGTTGACCAAAAGGGAAAAAGTGCCCCTGGCTTCCGGATAAAGCGGCAATGCCGGCGGATGCTCGATTATCCTGAGCTTGGCCGTCTCGGGAATGAACTGGTTGACGGTTATCGCCACATAGGCCTTCTGGTACAGCACTTGGTTGGTATAGATGCCCAGCGGCAGCAGGTATAGAGAAGGGTCTACTTCAAGCCCGGGCCGGACTTCGACGTCCCTGGTTATCTTGTGCGTGCTGTTGAGCGCCGCGATAAAAGCGGAGCTGTACTGCCAGCCGTCGGGGAACAATGGCATGACCGATATGTTCACCACCTGCAGGTCGCCAACGTTCTCCAGGCGCACCGGGATTGACAATGGAAACGATTGCGTGACATTGTGTATGATTTCGGGAGTGCTGACGTTGAGCTGGACGTGCCTGGTTACCGGGGTCCGGTACACGGTAGTGCTGCCACCGCCGCTGCTGACGGTCACCAGCCTGGGTTCAGGCTGTTCGTTATAAACCATGTTGGTGATGACGGTTATGTTGACGATCGCAAACGTCTCGTTGGTGCGCGCGCTGCCATTGACCCCGGAACCATAGGCGATGGTCATGTTGGCCAGGGCGGTGTAGTTGCCGAGCGGATAGGTGCCGAAAACTGTGGTATGGAATGCCAGGCTTGCGTTGACACCTAGGAATGACGGTTGGAAATATTTGGCAGCAACTTCTGTGCCATTGGCGTCGAGGAAGTGCATCTCCGGTGACAATGCGGTGATGTTGGACGTTCCGCAGTTGTTCGCCACCGCCTTGAACACGGTAGTGGTATTCTGCAGTAGCTGCCTGGGGTTGACGATGAAATATGTGCAGAGGCTGTCGGCAGCTGCGGCCGGCTGTGCGGGAAGCGTTGCTAGCGCGGTAAGCAGGATCAGCAGAATAGGCAAGGCCTTGGGCGATAAAACGTGTCTGGTAGCTGTGGCGCGCATCTATAATTGTATTCTTGCCGGCCGATAAAGAAGCAATCTGTGGGCTGGCACAACAAAATGGGCCGGGGCAGAATCGAACTGCCGATCTACGCGTTCCTTATGGCCTGGCAATGTAAGCGCGTCGTCATAGCCACTAGACCACCGGCCCTCCAGAGTTATTAGGCCGGGCATGATAAATAAATCCGCACCGCAAAGAATATATGGCGCACCAGTGGTCTAGTGGCAGAATTCGGGCTTCCCAAGCCTGAGATGCGGGTTCGATACCAAGCCCTTCCTTTGCCAAAGAAAGGCCTAGGTTTTATCCCAAAGAAAGCGTTACCATAGAACGCGGCGAAATTCCCGCCTGGTGCATCCCATCCCGGCTAGTTTAATAAGCGGCCGGGCCAATAACAGAATCAGGCATGTACGACACCATAATAATCGGCACCGGCTGCGCCGGCCTGGCGGGAGCCATGTACGCCGGCCGGCTGAACCTGAAGACTCTGGTGATAGGCGACATAGCCGGCGGCACCATCATCCTGACCGACACCGTGGAGAATTATCCGGGCTTCAAGAAGCTGACCGGCCAAGAGCTGGCCGACAAGCTGCTCGAGCATGCCAAGGATTATCCGGTCGAAATAATGGAGGACAAGGTGGCCGGCGTGGCCGAACAGGGTGACGGCTTCCTGGTCAAGACCGAGCGGGAGGGCAAGGACTTCCTGGCCAAGACTATTATCATCGCCACTGGCACCCGGCACAAGGAGCTGGACGTGCCTGGAGAAAAGCAATTCCACAACAAGGGTGTGCATAATTGCGCCTTATGCGACGCTCCTTTGTACAAGAACAAGACCGTTGCGGTGGTCGGCGGCAGCGACTCGGCGGCAAAGGAGGCACTGGTCCTTGCCCAGCATGCCGCCAAAGTTTACATGATCTATCGCGGCGAGCAGATCAGGCCGGAGCCGGTTAACATGAAGCGCATCCAAGCGGCCAAGAACATCGAGATCATAAACCACACCAACGTGCTGGAGATAAAGGGTGAGAAGAAAGTAACGCAGGTCATGCTAGACAAGCCTTACCAGGGCAGCAAGGAGTTCAAGCTGGATGGCGTGTTTGTCGCCATCGGCCTGATCCCGCTGTCCGGCCTGGCCAAAAGGCTGGGCGTAGAGCTCAACGCCAAGGGTGAGATAATCATCGACCGCGAATCGCGCACCAACATACCGGGCGTGTTTGCCGCCGGCGACGTGGTG
>JACQOC010000104.1 GCA_016202785.1 Candidatus Aenigmatarchaeota archaeon | reverse complement strand
TGGAATAATATTCCATATGGATGATAAAGATAGGAAAATACTGCAATTATTGCAGCAGAATGCCAAACTCCGGATTGACCAAATGGCACGCCGCACCGGCATTGCCGCAACTACCGTGCACAGCCGGATAAAGGGCATGGAGAAGAAAGGCATCATAACTGGCTATACCGCCGTGGTTGACAACGAGAAACTCGGCAAGCCGGTTGAGGCCTATATCCTGGTCACCGTCGACTACTCCATGCTTAAGCGCGCCAAGCTGTCCCAACCTGACCTGGGTAGGCGGCTGAAAGGCATCGAGGGCGTAGAGGAGGCGTGCCTAATCGCCGGAGAAAAAGACCTCGTCCTGCGGGTGCGGGCCGAGAGCATAAAGCGGCTGAGCAGCACGATAACCGACCGGATACGGCGCGTGGAAGGCGTGGAGAAGACCATAACGCTGATCGTGCTGGAGCGGGTTTGACCCAAGGCGGCATGCAACCGGTTCTGGGCCCAAACTAGACGCCAGCACGGCCGCGCTCATGCATGGTGCCTGGCACATCGAGGCGGAAAGCGGCGGCCTGCGCCAGCTAACGGGAAAATTCGATGATAAGCGCCCGGCATTCTGCTTGGGGGCTAGCTGCACATCATGTACTCTTGCATGCCGGCGGCGGAAGGGAGTGTCCGGCCGCGTGATTGTTGCAGAAGGATTAATTCGAGGATCAGCGCCTGCGCTTCGGTGGTTTTCTTATGTGGTAGTACAGCAATCCGAAAAACAATATCCAGCCAAGGGCCGCGGCAAGAAGCAGTGCATCGTATCCATTATAATATGCCGGATAGTACGAACCCATCATCATTCTCATCATGGGCATCATGCTGTAGCCGGTCGCCGCATCGCTTGCGCATCCGAGCCAGTTTCTGCCCATTGCGGTATGCACCCGCATGAGGCTTGCAGAACCCTCGCCGCCCATCACGGCATCCATCTGGCCGTGCAGTTCAAGGTCGCCGACCATCTTCTGCATCACCGCATCCCCGAGCAGCTGGAATTCTGAATCAGCGACCTTTGCGCAATCTACCATGCTTGCATCGCTCACCCGCTGTTCCGCGGCAAGGCTATTCATGACATCTGCAGGATCGGGGAGCATTGCTTCCATCTCAGCGCTTGCCACGGTTGCGGCAACCAAAAGAACCAGAACGGCGCCCCAGAAAACCCTTACCATAGTAGATCATAGCCGCTTAATGTTATATAGATTTTGGCGCACACCACGTCGCTACACAGATATAAGAAATTGTAGATGCCGCTAGCCATCAATATCTGGTTACCGCACCATGTCCGCCAGCTGGTCCATGATGCGCAGGATGAAGGCCTCGCGGTCCGGGTCCTCGATTATCAAAGTGCCCTTGGCCCCGGCCGACATGCTCTCCCGGATCATGTGCTCCAGGTTGATGTCGCCCTTGGCGTACGGGATGCTTTCAATATAGCCGTTCTTGCCGTACCTGACCGCGGAAAACAGGAAATAAACAGACTGGAAATAGCCCCGGCCGACGGTCTCGCGCAGCTGGTTGAGCATCAGGTTGAAGTCGCGCCGGCTTTGTAGAGTCCCTTTTTCCCGGCCCTGGATGTGGCCCCAGTTGATGACCGGTTCGGTGTTGTGCGTCCTTCTTACGATGTCGATGACGTCTTCCAGGCTGCCGACGTCGCCGATGGTGCCGGTCGTTTCAATGCCAACCTTGATCTTGTGGCTCATGTTGCTAATCACTTCATTGATTTTGAACACCGCAAGTTTCAGCGCCTGGTCATGCGGCATGATTTTGGAATAAAAATTAGGCTGGATGATGAAGTTGCGGCAGTCCATGATGCTGGCGATCGTGCTGTAAATGCGCATCGTTTCATCCGGCTCCTGCGGCAGGTTGGGGAATCGGACGGTAAGCTCGATGTTGTAGCGCTTGGCCTCGTCCTTGATCTTAAGCAATTCGCCATACTTGGACTTGTACAGGTCGCTGGCCGTTTGTATGCCGGCGAACATCTGCGACGGCAGCACGAACGCCTTCAAGCCAATGTTGTACAGCTCCTGGAGCGTGTCCAGCATGTCCTTGCTGTTGCGGACCACCGGCGTCTTCTTCGTGCCATACGCCAGGCCGAGGCGCATGCCTAACCGTTCCTGGATCTTCAATATCTTCTTCCGCACCATCACGTCGACCATATTTCACGCGTTTCGTAACTATATAGTAGTTTACACTAATTAAATATCCCTCCCTGCATATAAAGTATAGCTTCCGCCCGATAGAATAGCTTTTGACGCCTATCGGTTAGGGTGCAAGCTTTTTATCCCGCAAGCCGAATTAGCAGATGGCGTTTAATGAGCTGTTCATCGAGCCTCTCCTCAAGAACGGCTTCTTCAACCCGGTCAACACCGGCATCTTTGCCGTTATCCTTATTGCCGCGGTCTATTTGGTGTACCGCATGCTCGGCCGGCTGCAGATAAGCGTGAACCAGCATTTCTTCATCGCCTTATTGCCGTTCATCCTGTGGGCGCCGGTCACGCGCGTGCTGCGCGATTTTGCCGTTGCCGAAGGTGCGAAAATGGCAGCTGCCATCGGCACACAGGGCTGGTTTGCCACCGACCTGTTCTACCAGTTCCAGTACATCCGCATGGCGGCGCGGCAGCATATCGCGTCAATGGTGCCGGTTGACGCGCTGGCCGGCGGGCTGTCAGCAGTCATAACCGTATTCCCGACGCCGTTCAGCTACATCATCACCTTCGCGTTCGCGCTGGCCACGCTGCTGCTGGCCCTGGTTTTGCAGGCGGCCGGCAGGCGTGTTGGCATCCGGCTGGAATACTGGAAGACCATGGCCGCCGCCGGCTTTGCCGCGCTGCTGCTGAACATGTACCTGCTGCCATTGCCGTACCTGGAGCGCTTGCTGCCGATCGCATTCCTTACGCTGCTGGCCACTGGCGTCACCTATGGCCTGCTGCAGATGGCACCCAGGCTTTCTGCCCGCATCAGTACCAAAGGATTCTTCACCGTGCCCAACGCCGGCATCATCCTGGCCCACTTCCTGGACGCGTCCGCGACCTATATAGCGATTACGCAGTTCGGCTACGGCGAGCAGCACTTCCTGCCGCGCTTCTTTTTCGAAAGCTTGGGCGTATGGTCGTTCTTCCTGCTCAAGCCGCTGGTGATAGTGCCGATCCTCTGGTACCTGGACAAGGACGCCAAGGAGCAGGACAAGGCGTTCATCGCGTTCCTGAAGATTGCCATCTTCATCTTGGGCATAGCGCCTGGGCTGCGCGATTCGTTGCGGCTGGCGGCCGGCGTTTAGGCAAAGCGCTATGCTGCGGCCTTATTTTATGAAAATATAGTCTGCAACACATATTTTCCAGTAGCAATAAAGTATTTAAATAAGCTTTGTTACTACTTAGTAGTAAGAAAGTGAACCTATGAACTACAAATCATTCCTGCACATACCGGAGAAACTGGCCAAGCCGGTAGGGTATATAGCTGGCGCTGGCGTCATAGCTGGTGATGGACACTATCCAGATGCCATGGTAGCCGACGGCTTCCAAGCGCTGGGCGAAGTCGGCCAGGCAGGGGTTGATGCGGCTGGGATTGTTTACGATTCAATAGCCGGAACCTCCATGGCTAACGGGCTTGGGAAATATGCGCCGGTGGTAAGCGACTGGATGAGCCAGGCTAGTGACCACACCGCCAATCTAGTGAGCAACCTTTCCCAGATAAGCACCCAATTCGACGATTTTTCGGAACGGGCGGTCATCAGTGCGGCGGCGATAGGTATTGGTTACCTGCTGCACGAAGGCGTCAAATTTTACCGCACTGAAGGCCGGGGCGGATTGCTGACAAGGTTTGCGCGCAGGCGGGGCGAGAAAATATGGCCCACGTCTAGGTATGACACAAAAAAGAACGGTAGCACAGAAAAGTTTAAATAGTTAACACTCTATAATGGTAACATTGACAACAATTTGCGGACAATATGACCG
>JACQOC010000100.1 GCA_016202785.1 Candidatus Aenigmatarchaeota archaeon | reverse complement strand
GTCCAGTTCGTCCGCCAGCGGATGGTAGCTGTCCACGATCGCATCCAGGATGTGGTAGATGACGTAAGAGACGCCCATCTTCTTCACCCGGGGCAGGTTCTTCTCCAGCTGCTTCGCGATGGCCGCCACCAGCTCGGTCTTCTCGAAGAAAATGGTCAGCACGTAGTTCGGCCCGAAGATGATGTTCAGCTGGTTGGTCTTCAGGGCGGTATTGCGGCTGAGTTGTTTGAAGATGACCGACACCACGCTTTCGTAATCGTCGATCTTCGGCCGCTGCTTGGTGGTGCAGTCGTCAATCAGGAAATCCGGTATTTCCTGCACGTCGCGCAAGATCTGGGCCACCTCTTCCTTGCCCAAGGCGACGCAGTTGACCCAGGTCAGGTGCGGCTTGCTGATCGCCTCTGGTATCTCGCTAGCTTCAATGGCGTGGGTTTCCAGCCGGCCGTCGAAAGTGGTCAGCGTTATCATAATCTAATTCAGCCGTTGCCCATAATAAGAGTTGGCCGGCCGGCAGGGATTAAAGCCGGCGTGCCATAATAACAGATGCCGCTGACGCTGCTGCACCCGGCGTACGCCCTTGCCGCCAAGCTGCTGGCCCCCAGGTTAAGCCTGCCGCTACTGGCGGCCGGCTCGGTCGTTTCCGACTTGGACCAAGTTTTTGCGTTCCTTACCGGCTTTGAGCACCGCCGGCTGGTGCTGCATTCCGTTTTCGGCGCGGTCATTATCGTGCCGCTGCTGGCCCTGCTGCTGGTCTGGCTGGCGGCCAGGGTTTTACCCCGGCTTGGCGTGCCGGGCTTCGATACACCCAGACTCAGCCTGCTGGCCTATGTCTCGGCGGCCATTGGCGGGCTTACCCACGTGCTGGTCGACGGCCTGTACCATGCCGAGAACCCGCTGCTCTGGCCGCTAGTCGCGAACGTCGACTCGCCGCTCTATCCGCTGTTTGGCCGCGTGCTTTATCCGCTCTTTGACGTGCTCAGCCTAGTGCTGCTGCTGACCCTGCTCAGGCATGCACTGCGGAAGCAAGGTTATGGGCTATGGTTGTTGGCCAGGGAGCCGAAAAAAGCTATCGCTGTGCTGTTCAGCTGATTTCACCCGGTTACAAGCTGGCGTTGTGCAGCCACTCGCGCACTTCGTGTATGCGTTTTACTGACTCTGTTTCATCCAGCGGCCATCCGGCATTCTGCCAGACGAACCCGATAGGAAACAATGGCAAGTCTGCCAAATCCAGCCGGCCCCAGCGCCTGCCGTCCTGCATCCCGCGCGTGGCCGCGTCTATGACTTCCTGGCTTGTGCCGTACACGCCGCCAGCCACTATCGGCAGCCTTCCTTGATGATCTTCGACCGTGTGCAGGCCGAGCACGGAACTGTCTCCGGCCATTTTCAACATGCCCACCGGCTGGTCGTCGACGTACAACAAGACGGCCCTTCCGTAATTTTTATCTCCCGGGCACAGGAGAGAGGTGAAATGGAACTCCCCCATATCGGCACATTGGCCTGCATAGTTGTCGATGTGCCTTACCGGCCTTGTCTTGTCGCTCTTTATCCTGCCGCCATGTCCGGCGATCCTCTCAGCCTGTTGCTGCGCCTGCGGCAGCTCCGGTACGCTCGTGAAAGCCAGCGCCGGCAATATGCAGCCGTGTTTCTCGACATGCGCATGGATGTGCCGCAAAAGTTGGCTGTCGTCCGCAAAGTGGGCTTCCAGCCGGTCGATGTGTATGGCAAGATAAAACACCGCATCCTTGTTGCCGGCAAAATTGCGCATGATCGCATCCCTTTCGGCCGCAGTCACCACATGCTCCCATGCCGGCAAATAGCGCATGGCATATTTGGCGACTTCGCCGGGCTGCCGGCTATGCTCGGTCGTGGCTGTCATCAGGCTGCCGATGTCTGTCGGTGCGTGATACATGGCAGTTAGCGCCGGCAGCAGCCGGAACACGCTGCTTGAGTAGGGGAAGCAACTAGCTGTCACCAGCAACTTTTTCTGTGTGTCGTAGCAGCGGAAAATGTCTGCGGCAAAGCTGAACGTGCTGTCCAGCGCGTCATACGCTTCCTGCTCCGAGAAGTCGCAGGCCATGAGATGCGCTGCGTACGGCGCTTGCCATTCCCGCAGCTCAGCCAACGCCGCCCGGTAATCCAGGTAGCTTGCGCTATTATGGAAACGCGAGTAGTTGCGGCAATAACTTATTGCGTCTGCGCGCCAAACGCTGCGTTCCACATGCTGGTCTTGGACCATGGCTGCTATTTGCAGGAACCCATAAATAGGCTGCTGGCGGCTTGCGGCACTATGTCAAGAAGTCCACGCCCAGGATCTTCTCGACTTCCCTCTTCTTCTCGTCCGTGTAGAGCCGTCCCGGGCCATAAATCTGGTTGCTCTTCACGCCGGTTATGATGAGCAAGCTCCTGACGTTGTCGCCCATCTCCTTGATGACCTGCGCGCCCCAGATGATCTTGGCATCCGCGTTTATCTTGGAGCTGACGGTCTCGACAATCTCCTGGCATTCCTTGATCGTGATATCCTCTCCACCGGTGACGTTGATCAGCGCGCCCTGGGCGCCTTCGATGTCCACGTCCAAGAGCGGGTTGTTCAGGCTCTTTTCGACTGATTCTATCGCCCGATTCTCGGTGTCGCTCTCGCCCATGCCGATCATGGC
>JACQOC010000099.1 GCA_016202785.1 Candidatus Aenigmatarchaeota archaeon | reverse complement strand
CCGCCGACCAGCACCACCTCCTTTCATTCGGGCCGAACCTGCAGCCTTGCAGGCAGTCGAGTAACTCCAGCCTAATCGGCCCCTACAGCTTTTGACCAAATGATTACGCAGAGGGGAGGCAGCCTGCGCAACTGCCGCCGTCGGGGGATTCTTCTGGCAACCCCAGGCCTTGCTGCTGCTCAGGGCCTGCGTCCGGGTTTCCCCTCTGCGCCGCCAATTATAACGGGCGGGGGCGCGCTCTTTTTCATTGCCTGCAGCTTGCTCGCTGCAGAACTCCGGCCCGCTTCATCCATGATCGCAAGTCGTTCACCACAAGGCCGGCAAACGCGCCCCCACTCCCTTCTCTGGGCATATTGGAAGTTAGCAGACTGTCTGCCAAACAACGGCAGGATTTCATGGTGCCAATTAGCAGCAGCGACAATGCCACCTCCTTAGAGAAAGGGCCGGGCCTGCAAAGCCTCGCAGGCGATGCATTAACCCGCCTCTGCGGCCCTTTGCGAACGCGCGCGGCAGATTGCAGCCTCTGCCGCCGGCAGAAGGAACGGGCAGTTGATCATCACCTCCACGACTTACCAATCCCAGCTTGCCCGCTTCTGCGTCGACGTGGGCGGCCGGGAGTCGTGCTGTTTTATCTCGAGCTATCACTCTAGTTCGAGAGCAACCAAGGCGCATGACTCCCGCCGCCGCCATTTTCTGCGGCTAGAACGAGAGAACCTCACGCCTTCCAGGGAGCGGACACACAGCTAGGCCGGGTAATAACTTCACTGGAAATTCCTCACGGCCTTTCCGGAACCGCTCCCCTGGTTTTCCCCTTGAGCTGAAAAAATTCCGGGTTGCACGCGGTTGCTGCAAAAATATCTCGAATCTTCAGAGCGGGGATTCGAGAGTTACGCGTCACAGCAACCGCGTTGCGGCCCATGCGGGAACCCCGTTGGAATGTGGCGGCCAGGAAACCCATTAAAGCCTCGGGATTCCCTGGCCGCCGCTCATACATTGCACAATAAATTGGACCCAGCCGGTGACCGATTACGCGGTTCCTGGCTGGATGTGAGCTCCTCTCATTCCTCACGGCGTTCCGGCCAGCAGCGGCATGCCCAGTCTCCATGGCTATGGCCGCGCTGGCCGGGGGCCTGAAGATGGACCGCGGGCGGCCGCGCGCTGCTTTAGGGCTATCCTCTCTTTGGCAGCCGGGGCCGTCCGCGGATGATACTGATGCTCCGCAAACTGAACGCTTGGGCTGCGGCGTCTGTCCTTCCTCTCACCTCCGCAAGTGACGATGACGGCAGGACGCGCCCCGGGCTTTTTGGCAAAGGCCGGATTTGGGAAGGGACTGCGGGCTGTGCAAAACCAGAATTGCTGTTAATTGCGCTGGCCCAGCCCCGGCCCCTTTGGCAAACGGACGGAAGCGACCAAAAGCAAATCGAATGAAAGGCGGTAGGAAATTTGGCAAACACCACAAACAGGGGACTGGAAGTGAAGCTGTTCCGGACTAGTGACGGTAAAATCGCGGCGCAGTGCCTTACCCGGCAGAAAGGACACGTAATCACCAAATCCGTGGCGATGTTCGATCCCAAGCCTGCCGACGGACGCGAGGAGACGGTGCGATTCTTCAATAGCCCCGGCTCCCCTGGAACAGCGGTCAGCAGCCGTACCCTGCAGCAAATGGTCGTAGACCGGGTCGAGGCCATCCGGCTCCAGGACGGCGGCGTGAACGGCCTGAACCTTGCTGAGCCGTGCAGCCTGTTCGGCAGCCCGGACGCAGGCTACACTGGCAGACCGGCAGCGGAGATCCGACGCAACGCGCTGGGCCATTGACGGCAAAGAGGGGGGATGGAAACATGTCAAACCGCATAAAGGGTAGCCGCGTCTATGATGACCGGAAACCTGCCAAGAGGCACGTCATGAACGCATGCCAGAGGTTTGAAAGAATGGGCAATGGTGACAAGGAGAAAGTCCTCTCCTCTATGTCAGATGCCGACGCTATCACGATGAAGCGCAAGTTCCGACTGCCGTCACCGACCGGCCGGATGCCGAAGCCGCTCACGTTGGCAGACCGGGAGCGCGGGATAAGAGCCTGCGTAAAGCTCCGGAAGGTGCTGGAAGAAGGCATATGGCAATTCGCCGAAATCAAGCCGGCAATGATGATTGGCACCACGGAGGACGAACTGGCCGGGGTGCCGGTCAAGGTGGAGGCCAAGGGCGGCGGCAAGCTGAAGAACGGCAGGAGGAGGACGGCGCGCAAAACGCGCCGCCGAATGGCGTCGCAGCTAAGGCCGCAAACCGGTCACGACGGGAAGCGGATAATCGTCGGCAGCAGCGTCCAGGCCCAAGGCCAGGACGATATTGGCCCGGCCAGGCAGCAGCCGGTGCTCAGCTCAGCGGCTTCCCCGCTGGGAAAAGTGTTCACCTGCCACATGACGCAGCTGGTGAAAGACGAGTATTGAAACCCCGGAAACCCGGAAGGGGGGTGAGAACCATCAGGAACGGCAAAACGTCAAAGACGACCGTAGACAGCCAGCCGCGCAACCGCGGGCGCGGGCGGCACAATGCCCACAGAGGGAGGGCGACAAAATGTCGGGTAGGAGAATAAACGGCAAGCAACTGCTCGAGGCTGCTGCAGCAGCCAAGGGGCGGTTGGAGGAATTCGGACAAGGCGAGGTCAGCCGTCAGCATGACGGCGGGGCACAGCAGGCGCCAGCGGCAGCAGAAAAAGTGAATGCGGCGCCCAAGGAAGAGCAGCACCAGCGACGGAAACTGGGCGAAATACTCGGCCCGTTGCTGGGCCAAGGCGGCGGCCATGATTAGTGGTCATGGTAGGAACATGCCATACACCAACGAAAGCATTGCCAAGGCCGACGCAACCATTGAACTGTTGGAATTGCTCGGCCACTACATCGACGACAAACAGCAGAGAAAATCGGCGGAGCGGCAGCGGCGGCTTGGGCTGGAAGTCCAGGCAGCAACAGCAGCTCCAGAGCAGCCCGCGCCCAAGGTTCCAAGGAAGCTTGAGAAGCGGACTTGGGAATGGTGGAGGCCGGTGTTGCGGCCGGACCAGATGGTGTTGTGCGCCTGGGCCGGCATGACCGTTAGAACGGCATAGGAGAAGGCAGGGCAGTCTTGGGGGCTGCCAGTAAGGGGCTCCCGGACTGCCCTTGCCGCCATGATAAATAACCGACTGAACAAACATGCACAGGTAAGGCGGCACCGGCAGCCGAAGGCGCCGTGCTGGAGCATCACATGTACTGGGGGCATGGTGCCCACGCGCCGGTGCCGTCCTTGCTATTGCAGTTTTTGACAGCGGCTGAAGACACGGGAACGCGGCGGCGGTTCTACCGGTCTATGACCGGTGGTCAGCTACATACTACTTCTGTCGCTAAATGAACATCATGAGCAGATTTAAGCAAGGAGGTTGCATTGTCGGAATTTCTTTTAAGAATAAACAGAAAGATTCATGAAGATCGACACCGATTTAATGAATATTATCATGTTCTCAAAGACAAATTTATCCGAAGCGAGTTGTCTGAAGAAAATTATAAATTCATTAAATTTCAGTTATGGTTGCTCGCTAGAAAAGAGCATATAGTAAAATGGCTAAAGGAGTATCGTCTAAATGCAGAATTCGAGTGCGCAGAAGTCCCCAAGCAAAGGCGGGTTACAACGGATGGGGGCGGTTGGAGATCTACTGGAAAGCGGTCAAGCTCTCTAAAATCTGGTGAATGGGGTGAGGAGAGAGAATGGGTGCCAAGTGTGAGTCATACTATCCAAACATATTATGTGCCGAAATATACCGAAGAGGAAAAGGAGGAATTAAGACGCCAATGGTGGTTAAAAGAAATTGACAGCCTGTAGCGCTAAAGGAGCCAGGCAGCCGTCAGCCAGAAAGGGCCGGGTCAGCAATGCGCACCATCCGGAACAGCTCCCTGGCGAAGTGTTCCTCAAGAATGTGACTTTTGAGGAAAACAACCAAAGGCGGATGTAAGAGGAGGAAGCAAACAT
>JACQOC010000102.1 GCA_016202785.1 Candidatus Aenigmatarchaeota archaeon | reverse complement strand
CGACGGCCGGCCGTTCTTCCCGGAAGAGGTCGCCGAAGGGGTGAAGGCTTTGCTGGCCGACCCGGCACTGAACGAAATAGTATGCAGCCGGGGGATGGCAAGGAAAATATGAGCACGGAAACCGTTTCCGGAGCGTTGCCAGCGCCAGCGAAAAAGTTGGGCCTTGCAGACCTGACCACCAAGGAGCTGCCGACCTGGTGCCTGGCCTGCGGCGACTTCAACATCCTGTACGGCATCAAGCAGGCCATGGTGGACTTGCAGCTCAGCCCGGAGAATACGCTGATTGTTTCCGGGATTGGCTGCGGCTCGAAGACCCCGCACTTTATCCGCGCTTACGGCTTCGAGGGCCTGCATGGCCGGCCGGTGCCAGTTGCTACTGGCGCCAAGCTGGCCAACAAGGACCTGACTGTTATCGTTGTTGCCGGCGACGGCGACACCTACGGCATCGGCGCCAATCATCTGTTGCAGGCGATGCGCCGCAACCTGGACATCACGGTGATCGTGCAGAACAACGAGGTGTATGGCCTGACCAAAGGCCAGTACAGCCCGACCAGCACCAAGGGCTTCAAGTCCAGCTCCACCCCGGCCGGCTCGGTGGAGGAGCCGCTCAACCCGATGCTGCTCGGGATTTCGGCCGGCGCGACCTATGTCGCCCGCGGCTACAGCTATGAGGTCATGCACCTCAAGAAGCTCATCGTCGAAGGCGTCCGGCACAAGGGCTTCTCCCTCATCGACTGCTTCCAGCCATGCTCCACCTACAACAAGATCAACACCATCGACTGGTACAAGCAGCACTTGTACAAGCTGGAGGACGCCGGCCACAACCCGGGGAACGTCGGCCAGGCCCTGGCGAAGGCCATGGAGTGGGGCGAGAAGATACCCATCGGGCTGTTCTTCCGTTATTTGCGGCCGACTTACGAGGATTCGATCGAACAGAAGATGCCGCTGTGGCAGCAGCCAATCGACAATGTGGATATATCAGCCATGCTTGCCAAGTTCGGTTGACTGGTCGTTGATAAGTTCCTGGTGCCGTTCAATGCAGAATTGCACGAAACCTGCAACGTCTTCCGACCTTCCCTTATCCAGCAGGCTGAAATAATCGTTCCTGTAGTTGGGGTCAAAGGCGAACAGCGGCAGACCGGCTTTCATAAGCACGAACGAATGGATCAGCCTGGCCACCCGGCCGTTGCCGTCGAGGAACGGGTGGATGGAGACGAACAGGAAGTGCAGCAGGGCCGCATGCACCGCTGGTCGCATTTTCCTGGCATATTTCCGGTGGAAATTCAGCATGGCCGCCAGGCCGGTTTCTATCTCAATCTTTGAATCCGGCAGCTTGGCCGACGAGCCGATAATCCTTTTCCGGAGGTAGGAGAATTGCCCGGGGTTTTCAACGAGGCCGGCCATAAGTATGCCGTGCAGCCGCTTGATCAACTCTATGGTAAGCTCCTCCTTTTCACATACCCTGCACACCGCATCGATAGCCCTTTTTGCATTCACTATTTCAATCACTTCTTTTGGCGTAAGCCTGGAGTCAAGGTTGCTGAGGACTTTTTCCACGTCCCTTTCCGTTGCGGTATTGCCTTCGGTCACGGTTGTGGAATAGACGTGCAAGCGGATGAGGTGTTCCCGGAGCTGCGGCGAATCCCGCTTGATGCCGCCTGCTTTCATCCCTTTTTGAAAAGCCGTGAAATCATAGCCGAACGCGTTGGCGAGGAATATGGTCTTGTCGTTGGCATTGGCCCTGGCTACCAGCGGTTTGCGTTGCAAGACTGTTATGAAGCGTATCTGATCCAGCGCCTTTGCCGCCTTGAGCGTGGTTGGCTTTGACAGCTTGGAGATGGCAGTAAGCTGCCCCTGCCGGCGCGCGAATACCTCCCGGAACAGGCTGGCGTTGGTTTTTTGCAGGGCCGCGTTGTGGTCAACCCCGTCCTTTTTCATCCAGAGCAGGAAGGCCAGCAGGTCTGCAGCCTTGTCGGTGGGGGTGATCATGCCTTGGTCCTTGCCGGCCAACCCGTCTCGCTTCAATTCGGCGATTAGCTGCGTTATCCGCCGTTCGCCAGTTCCGGCAAAGAAAGCATTTTGCCTTATGAGCCGCACAAGCTGTTTGGAGCGCACCGCGCCGTGGGCCAAGTATGCCAATACTTCGTATTTTGTCAATCGTTGCATATAGTAAATATTAGATGCAATAGATATTTAAATATGAT
>JACQOC010000101.1 GCA_016202785.1 Candidatus Aenigmatarchaeota archaeon | reverse complement strand
TAGCCGGTCTCCTCCAGCAGCTCGCGCTTGGCGTTGGCCAACGGATTGTTGCCCTCCACCCTGCCGCTCGGCAGGCAGATGAATGGCTTGCAGTCCGGCTGCCGCTGCCGTTCCATTATTATCTTGCGGTTGGTGGTAGCGATGATTTCCACCACGTCCGGCCGGGAGGCCCGCTCAAAGGTGGCCATGCTGCCGTCGAACAATTGCTGCGGCCACTGCCAGATGTCGTAAATCTCGCCGTGAAACACGCGCTTGGCGCTGGCTGGCATGCCCTTCTCATAAGGTAGAGAAGCCATCTATGCTATTGGCCGGGACAGGCTAAATTGTTATCTTGCCTGCCACGCTTCCACCAGCCGGTTGTGCTTGGGCACGTCATACCCCACGCCGATCTTTATGTACCTGGCGCCGAAGGCCAGTGCCAGGTCGGCCAGCCAGTCGTCTGAAGTTTCATTGGAGCGGTGGCTAGGTACCAATTCCAGGTCGGCCTGCTGGGCGATTTCGACGGTCCACATGGTGTCAGTTAAAGTCCCGATCTGGTCCGGTTTGATGATGATGGCATTGCTGGCCTGCAGCTTGATGCCCTGCTCCAAGCGGGCCGGGTTGGTGCAGTAAATGTCGTCCCCTACTATTAGCCGGCCCTTCAGCCGGGCGGTCAGTTCGGCCATGCCTTGGAAATCCTCTTCGTGCACCGCATCTTCCAGGAAAAACAGCCGCTTGAAAGATTTAGCCGTGTTTTCAACAAATTCCAGATGGCTTTCCGGCATCAGCTTGCGGTTCATGGCCGCATAAGAATACTGCCTTCCGTCCCAGATGCCGCTGGCGGCGAAATCGATGCCCAGCAGCAGGCCGTACTGGCCGGCTATGCCGTCCAGCAACTCCAGCGTCTGCAGGTCGTCCAGCCGTGCGGTATAGGCATGCTCCTTGTTGATGCCGACCATTACGCCTTTGGCGCGCAGCGCCGCGCCGACCGCCAGGTATGCCTCCCAAACGGTCTGGAACGCTTCCGCCGGGCTGGCGGCCTTGTGCGGGATGAGCAGGAACTCCTGCCAGTCAGTCCCGCCGCCATGCTGGGCGCCGCCGATGGTGTTTACTACCGGTATCGGGAAAGTACCCGGGGATGGCAGGATGGAGTACAGCCGATTGGCAGTCTGGGCGCGGGCGGTGGCCAAAGCAATGGCGAGTATGAGGTTAGCGCCCAGTTTGGCCAGGTTCGGCGTGCCGTCCAGCTCCTTCAGTATTGCCTCAACTTGCCGGAAGTCTTCTGGCTGGCCAACCAGCTGCTTGGCCAGGCTGGCGGACATGGAGATGGCCGCATCCGCGCTGATCCGTGCCGCTTCATTGGCGCCAGTCGAGGTGCCAAACGGCACGCTGGCAGAAAAGACGCCATTTTCAGTCTCGACTACCGCCTTTATGGTCTGCTTGCCGGTTACCGTGTAATGCGGAAAGATAGCAAGGCCCTTGATCATGCGAATAATTGATGGAAGGATTAATATGCCTGCCCTACTTGCCTTGCAGCCTGCGGTATTTCCAGAGGTAGTAGAACATGATTGCTAAGCAGTAAAGCATGATGGCATAGCCCAGCAGCAGAAAGACGTCCAGGCCGCCGATCCCTTCGCGCTGCAATGCCGTAACTAGGGCGACTGCCAGCCCAGCGCTGAACGCCAGCGTGCCGGCCAGACTGAAAAAGAGCGAGTAGCGCAGCTTTTGCAGCTCAATTTCGACCTTGGATGGCATACTCACTTCTTGTCACGGGTAAGGACCAATTCCTTGACGTCGATCGGGATGGCGTTGGCATCCCATTCCAGTTTTGCTATGTCGATCGGGTCGGTAACGCCTTTCGGCAGCTTGACCCAGATCGGGCTGCCCTGCGCGATCTGCAAAGCCCGGGCTGATATGATGCGGGTCTTCTCATAACGGGTATAAAGGCCGCGATCCCTGTTGTCGGGGTGCATAAGCATGTATATATTGCATGTGCGCTTTTAAGTCTTGCCGTCAGCCGATGTAGCGCAATTCTTCCTTCTTGACCGGCGGGGCGTCTTCCTTGGCGATGTCCATTACCGCCTTCCTTTGCAGCATCTCAATCTTCTTGATGAACTTCTCCATCTCCTTGACCCGCTTCTCCAGCCGCTTCATGTCGACCTGCATGCCTAAAATCTTGTTGACCGCGTTGAGCACCGATTCGGCCGCCTTGGGGTCGGTGACGATCGGAAAGCCAGAAGTTTCTCCGAGTATGCACATGCCCTTCATGCCCCGTTCCTTGGCC
>JACQOC010000098.1 GCA_016202785.1 Candidatus Aenigmatarchaeota archaeon | reverse complement strand
AATAAATAGTTTTTCTTTTTTTGTAATAGTTATCCAGGCTGGCTGAAGTTGGCCGACAAGCCGAATAGTCCAACTACTCAAGGTTGTGGCGCCGCAACAGGTCCTGCAATGGCAGCGGCGTTTCCAGTTCAACCTTGTCCCCCAGGCTTGGCACCTGGATCGAATAGCATGCAAACGACATGTTCAGTGATAGCAGGCGGTGTGGTGTGCCTTTTTCAACCCGGCGGACGACGCCAGGCTGCAATGGATATATCTTGCCAGCCACCCAGATGGCGCCCCGGCCGCGCACCGGGAGATAAATCTCATCGCTTTCTTCATGGTAATGGACTGCTTCGCCTGGGACGTCCGCGCCACTGTAAAAGCCAAGCGCGGCATCATGGTCGCCAGTCACCAGGCCGAATACGTGGCTGCGTTGGCCAGGTTCCATGGAATGCGTATATGTTTTCATAGAGACTCCTATCTGGAGGGAAAGGGCATAAACAATAAGAAGCGTTCACTTCTGCTTCTGCGTCAGCGACCAGAGGTGGTCGAAGAACGGCTTGACGAAGTCTTTTGCCGCATGCGGGGACTGCGCCCAGAACGCCAGATCCTGGGTCTCGTGCACGTCCTTGTCATCGGTCAGCGAGACGATGACATGCTTGTCGTCGATTATGATCGCCCGGCCGACCGGGTTCTCGAGGTTCTTGACCTCCGCTATCTCGCCGAAGGAGTTGGCGGCAGCGTTGTTGCTGATCGGCGCCAGGATCCTTATCTTCGCGCCGCGCCGGGCGGTCTTCTTCAGGATGCGGTAGTGGTTGGAATAGAGGTCGTTGAGGCCCTGCTCCGTGGTCATGATATGGATCCTGCCCTTTGCCTCGCGGAACAGCGTCCTAAGCTGCCGGTTTATCATGTGCCGGCCCTTCAGCGTGCCGGTCATGTCCGCCGGCTGCACCATGGCCAGGCCTTTCTTGTGGATGTTGTCCAGTTCGTTGAGGATCTTCGACTCCTTCAGCCGGTCGATCCGGTCAGAAGTCTCTTGATACTGCTTCTCCATGATTTGCTTGACCCGGTCCAACGCTTCCCGGGGCTCTAGTGCCACGTATTTTATCGGCTTAGAGGACTGCACGATGACAAAGCCCTTTTCCGCAAGGGTCTCGAGAACGTCATAACTCCTGGACCTCGGCACGTTGGCCAGCTCGCTGAGCTCGGCTGCCGTCGCTATCCCCTTCGCCAGCAGGGCTACGTAAATCTTGCGCTCATACAGGTTCAGCCCGATGCTGCGCAGGGCGTCCAAGGTCTCGGTTGTTGCTACCATACCACAGTCAATCTAATATCTGGTGAACTCAGCTTTAAAAAGCTTTGCCAGTTTTCACCAGAATGTAATCTATATTGATAGAAAACATTTAAATATATAGGTACTGGCTGGATACTATGCCGGGGGCACGGCCGGCTGGAACCGGTAATGCGTTTTTAGGATAATGGCGACGGATAGCGGTTTATTGGACATTTCGGGAAATTCGGCATCGAAACGGGAAACAGCCGTTTATAACAACGTTATATGGTATTGTCCTCTCCCCGCGCCAATCTCGTCAAATCCGCCTCCACATCGTCATGTTCGGTGATAATCTCAATGGGGCGGTTATGATGGTCTTCTACCTTGTCCGCCAATTCGCGATATTTCTGGCCGATTTTATATCTGGCGCTGTCATTACGCCTGCTCCCCAGTCCTGCTGCCGTGAGCAGCTGTCCGGAAAGGTTTAAAAAAGCGGCTTCCCCTATCGGCGCAACCAGGTCCAAATTATCGCGCGGCATGTTATCGGAGACCTCGGCAGCGCTGTAAGCCAGAAACGCCGGGCCTAGCGTACGCAACGCGTAGCCAACAAGCTCCCAGCCGTTCAAATCGCCATCCTCATAGCGGCGCAGCGCCCCTTCAGTAGCCTCCGAGGCCGCGTAAACTAGGCTGCCGCCCAGAATCCATTTCGCCGGGTCATAGCTGTCGAACAGCAATTTCTCGGCCACTATGCCGACGACGGCGATCCCGGTACCGACATACCTGCCGACCTTTGGCAGCGTTCTGCTGCGCTTCATCATATCAATTGAAAATAGCTTTTATAAGCGTAGGAGAAAGCATCAGCCGCGCCCTTTCTGCTGCTCGTATATCCGTTTCAGTCGCTCGATGTCGTCCGCCTCGTCCGGGCCCTTGTCCCACCTGACCCGCACGAACCGCGGGAAGCGCAGCGCATAGCCGCTGCCGTAGGTCGGGCTCTGCTGTATCTCCTCATACGCCACTTCGATGACCACTTTCGGCCTTATCTTCACCGTCCCGGCCTCTTCGAAATAGATGTGCGGCTTCAGCATCTCGGTCATCTCCTCCAGCGTCACGTCGCCTTCCACTGTCTTCTTCTCCTTGATGCCGGTGCCCATCATGCCGCACTCCGCAAAGCCCTGCTCGGTCTTGCAGCCCAGTATCAGGCTGCCGAGCCAGCCGACCCGCTTGCCGGTGCCCCACACGGCGCCGACGATCACGAGGTCCAGCGTCTCCAAAGTCGGTTTCACTTTGAGCCAGCCGCCGGCGACCCTCCGGCCCGGTTGGTAGGCCGCATCCAGGTTCTTCACCATGACCCCCTCCTGCCCGGCATCGAGGGCCTTGCGGTAGAATTGCTCCGCTTTGCTCTCATCCTTCGTCAGCAGCTGTTCAGTGAGTTGGAACTTGTCTTGTTCGACCCGCACCGATTTCTCCAGCAGCCGGCGGCGCTCCCCGAGGCTCTTGCTGAACAGCGGCCTCCCGTCCAAGTAGATGATGTCAAAAAGGTTGACCTGGATGGGAATCGCTTCCGCCAGCTTCGTTATCTCGTATTTCCGGCGGATGCGCTGCGACAGCGCTTGGAACGGCAGCGGCTTGCCGCTCGACTTGTCGATGCCCAGGATCTCGCCTTCGACGATGCATGAATCAGGCTTGAGCCGTTCCTTCGCCATTTTCACCAGGTCCGGGAACTGGTCCGTGATGTCCTCTAGCCTACGCGTGAACAGGGCGATCTTGCCGCCGTTCTTATGGATCTGCACCCGTGCCCCGTCGTATTTGACCTCGAGCGCCGGCCGCGCGAACGCCTCCAGCGCATCCTTCAATGACGGCGCCTTCTCCGCCAAGAGCACGTTCACCGGCCGGCCGAGCGCTATCTCGATATCGAGCAGTCCGGTTATGCCCTTTTCCTTCGCGACCGCCGCCACCTTCCCGTAATCGGAGGAAAGGAACCACGCCCACTCGACCCCTTCGACGACGGCTTTCTTCAAAGCGCCGCCGGTCTCATGATCACTAATCAAAGCGTAATCAGCTTTTGATTTCTTCTTCCAGAGATGTTCCGCCGTTATTGTGCCGACGTCCATCTCCTTGACGTCGTTCTTCTCCCGGAAAGACTGCAAAGCCGACTGGTCCAGCTTGCCTTTCTCGGCCAATCTTTCCAAGAGACCCTTTTCCGTCAAAAAGAATTTGCCGGCAGCTTCCTTCGCCAGCCCGGCCGTTTCCTTCGCGTCCCAAACGACCTCGGCGAAGAAGGCCCTGGCGATGGCGTCCCGCACCACGCCCTTCTCGACACCTATCCTGAGGTCGCCCAGCACCGTCCTCACTATGTATTTCGCCTCCAGCGGCTCGGCCGACGACAGCAACTCGGACACCAGCCTGGACTTGCGCTCCTGGCTGCCGGCGCCGTCGATGGCGGCGAGCTCCTGCAGGTTATGGAACACCTTGGAGACGGTGAGTTTTCGCGTGAGCAAGGTCTGCTGCCGCTTGCCGCCGGCCAATTTTTCTACCACCAGGCCGAAATCGCCCAGTTCCTTGTACAATTGCTCGACCTTACCCTCCGTGTAGCCGGTCGAGGACGCGATCAGCCGCAGCATCAGCGATTGCGCGATGCCGGTCTCGCGCTCGTCCCAGTCCGGGAACAGCCGGCCTTGCAGCAGCAGCGTGACCTCTTGCAAGTCGTGGTCGGAGGCCTCTTGGAGCACGGTCGCGACGATGGCGGTCTTCTCCAGCCGCGCCGCGGTCTTCTCCAGCCGGGCATAGGCGTCGGCCAGTTTTGAATATTCCATACTCAATATTGGTTGCGGTATATTATTGCCGCAATTGCGGCCGGCTGCGAAGCGAGGCCGTCAAAGCAGGCATATAAAACGCAGGCGGAGAACTTGTGGTATGCGCACGAAAAGCGATTTCCCGAAACTGGCCAGCCCGGCGGTATTGAGCCCGATGGCTGGCGTAACCGACGCCGCGTTCCGGACCGTGGCCAGGCGCTATGGCGCCGGCCTGACGTACACCGAGTTCGTGAGCAGCGCCGCGCTCGTCAGGGGCAGCAAGCGCACGCTTGAGATGCTGCGCACCGACCCGATCGAGAAGCCGGTAGCCGTCCAGCTGTTCGGCAGCTCCGTGGATGAGGTCGTGGTCGCCGCCCAGACCATCGCGGACGGTTTCGACATCATCGACGTCAACTGCGGCTGCCCGGTCTGGAAAGTGATACGCTCCGGAGCCGGCAGCGCCATGCTCCGCAGGCCGGGACAAATCTCTAATTTCATCTCCCGGCTGGCCGACGCGGTCAGCAAGCCGGTCACGGTCAAGATCCGCATCGGCATCGACGCGCAGACCATAAATGCGGTCGAAGTGGCGCGCTTGGTGGAAGACGCCGGCGCCGCCGCCATCGCGGTGCACGGCCGCACCCAAGAGCAAGGCTATGCCGGCCAGGCCGACTGGGAAATAATCCGGCGAGTGAAACAAGCCGTCTCCATCCCGGTCATCGGCAACGGCGACGTGTTCACCCCGGAAGTCTTCGCACAGCGGCTAGCGGAGAGCGGCGTCGACGCCATCATGATCGCGCGCGGCGCGCTCGGCAACCCGGGCATCTTCCGGCAGATAAACCAGTACCTGAAGACCGGCGCCTACGAGCCGGAGGACCGCATCGCGCGCTTTTTCGAGTACCTGGAGCTGGCGCAGCAATACGGCGTCCCGTTCGGCAACGTCAAGGGCCACGCCATGGCGTTCACCAAGGGCCTGCGCGACGGCGCCGGGCTGCGCGACCGGCTGGCGCGCGCCCAGAGCCACGAGGAATTCCTGGGCATCCTGCAGCCGTTCGCAACTCAGCTATCAAGATAATTTCTGGGGAGGACGTTGCGCCAATCTCCGTCGGGTTGGGTGAAGAAAAGGGCGTACCCGGCATAGCCCATTTTGTGTCATAGCCGCGTCCTGTGGGACGCTGGCCGTGGCAGCATTTGTCTATTGCGCCCGAGGCTTGCACCCGCGCAGCGCCGAACCGTCTCACCTGGCAGGCCCATCGCCGGTCAAGGCCGTTACCCGCCCATCATGCCTCCTGGCCTGCAGTAGTTTTCTCCTCCCGGTGCGGCCCTCTCGGGCCCTGCCTTGCGGCAGTGCATTGCCCTTCCGCTCCCGCCTTTGGGACGGGAGCTAAGACGGCTGGGTGAATGGAGCTTCCTCACCGCCCTTGTCGCCAAGGCAGCGAAGCTGCCTGCCGGGCTCGCCCGGAGATATGTTTCCCGCGCACTTTAAAAGATTGCCGCAGGCGTGGAACAACCCATTTCCGCAGTTCTATCACGCATATAGAGTATATGTCTTTTT
>JACQOC010000009.1 GCA_016202785.1 Candidatus Aenigmatarchaeota archaeon | reverse complement strand
TCAGGCCGAGCAGGATGCCGCTGAAAAATGACGTTATCAGGATTGCCGCTAGGGAGAAGCGGAAGAAAAACTCCTGGTCGACCTTGACCACGGCAAACTTGGCAAACCTGACGTTGGAGCCGATGTCGTCCGGCAGCTTGGCGGTGCCGCCAATCGAGGCGATGGTCTGGATCATGAAGCCGGTGATGGCGTACAGCGCCGGCGCGGCAATGCACGCGGCAAAGATGATGAAGATGGTATACATGGCGACGTTGGCCTGCATCTCCTTGCGGATCAGCTGGATGCGGCGGATGTCGTTGGCGTTCTCCTCCAGCAGGGAGGCGAAATCGCCGCCCGACCTTATGCCCTCCGCAATCAGCTTGGTGGTGCGCTGCAGCATCTCCGACCGTATGTAGCGGGACATGGCCGCTAACGACTCCTCCAGGGTCTTGCCGGTCATTATTTCCTTGCCGACGTTGCGGATGCCGTCCGCCAAAGGCCCGAACTCCGGCCGCGCGCTGAGCAAAAAGGCCCGGCTCGGTATGTGGCCGGCCCGGCTGTTGGAGGCCATGATCTGCAGCACGTCCGGCAGGATGCTCTCGGCAAAGGCGGTGCGCCTCTCGACCGCTAACACGAGCGTGCCGTGGAACAGCAGGAATGCCGCCAAAAAAACGGCCGGCCACAGCACTACGAAATAGCCCTTGAACAGCACCGCGACGATGAAGCCGATGGCCAGCGCTATGGCAAACGCATAGTTGGCAAAGCGGTCCGGCCGGGTCTTGCTGTTGACCAGGGTAAGCAGCTCCTGCAGCCATCTCCTGTATCCAGCGGGCGTCAGCTTGTACATAATCAGATGCCGGCCGGCCGCTTGCTCTTGACCATGCCGATGAACATGAACTGCGCGATGAACAGAAAGCCCAGCACCAGCAGCATCATGAGGTTGATGTCAAAGAACGCCTGGCCGAGGAAGCTGCTGAGGATGACGAGGAAGATGATGCCCATGGTCGGGAAGATGACCACGGTCATCATGTAGAACAGCGCTAGCGGGTTCAGCTGCGCGCCGTACTTCTTGATCTCGGTGCGCTGGTCCTGCACCAGGGTATCGACTATTTCCTTCAGGGTCTGGCCGATGTCGGCGCCGGTCTTGAGCGCATTGACGATCTGCCACATGATGCGCCGGAAGTACAGCGACGGGTTGTCCATGGTGATGCGCTCGAGCGCTTCAATCGCCGATTTGCCGGTGCTGATGTCGCGCACCGCGCTGGCGAACTCTTCGGACAGCACGCCGTAGCCGCTGGCAGCGATGGAGGCCAGCGAGTTGTAGATCGGCATGCCGCCGCGCACCTGGATCAGCATCTGGCGCAGCGCAAACGGCAAGTTCCTTTCAATCTCGCGCGAGCGGCGGCTGATGAACAGCCTGGGATAAAACATGTTGTAGAGGAAGGTCATGACCAAGACGGCTAGCCCCAGGGCCAGCGCGATGGGGAATGCCTTCATTATTTCCACCCGCGCCAGCAGCATGACCACGAACACCGCGGCCAGCACCATGGCGCCATAATTGGCTGCGGCCAGGACCGAGTAAGCGATCCAGTCCCGTGCCGCAAAACCGAAGTGCGCCTGCTTCAGTTCCAGCTCCAGCGTCGGGAACATCTTGCCCAGGCTTTCGGCTACCGGCAAATAGTGCTTGACAATGCGCTTCATCCGTTCCGACTGCAGCGGCAGGCGCCTGTGCCTCATCGGTTAATAGTTGTGAAAGAGCTTAATTAAGCATGCCAAAAGCAGGGGCAAGCGGCCATTACCCGGCTAAATTTCCATCACGCGCAGGCCGTCCTTGGCGACGTCGAACGGGTGGATGAGCGTGGAGTGGTCGGTGCGGCGCATCTTTCTGACGGTAAGGGTGCGCTTGTACTCTTCAGCCACTGGCACGAAATCGAGCTTGATGACCGAATCGACGATAAACTCGATGATGCCGCCGCCGCTCAGCCCCTCTTCGCTTTCCGGGATGGTGCCGGTCAAGAGGCTGGTCACTTCCAGCTCGCGCAGCTTTTC
>JACQOC010000096.1 GCA_016202785.1 Candidatus Aenigmatarchaeota archaeon | reverse complement strand
GCTACGTACATGCCGGACGGCGGCGTCTTGGAAACCTGGCTGCCCGGCACGCAATAGACGTCCGCTGACCCCAAACTGCTGGTCCAAGCCCGGGAATTGACCGCGGCAAATTCAGCCGCTTCCTTTTTCGCCCGATCCACTGGCCGGCCCTCGGTTTTCAGCACCACCAGGCTTGCGCCCTGCACGTTGGCATGGAACACCAGGTCATTCTCTTTCAGGTATTTCTTGAAGACCATCTCGTTCTGCTGCGCGCTGCGCCCGCCAACCGCAACCAAGCCGTCGGAGGTGATGAACCAACGGAACTTCTCGTACCAGGCCATCTTGCCCCGTTTGACAATAGCCTTTGCGCGCTTCACTGGCATTATCGGCTGCGCTTCAATGGCCGCCAGCCGTTGCAGCTTGCCCTTGGTCTTCTTCATGCCCTCATACATGCCGGTTGCGTTTTCCTCGGCCGACTTGGTAATGTCGATGTCCACCAGCACGCCGTCTAGCTCAAGCCGGACAACGCCTTCGTGCTCCCGGATTTCGCGAATGCACCTGGCCTGCTGCGCCGGATCCTGCTTCAGCTTCCGCTTGATCTCGTCCCAGCCCATGCCCTTCTGCCTGGCCTTGGATATTCCCGCCAGGATGACCCTTACCGTGTCCAGGTTGGCCATGACCATATCCGCTTTCTTGCGGTTCTCGCCAGCGGCTTGCGCCAGGCTCGCCTTCTTCGCCTGGCGCGCTTGCGCGATGCGCGCCAGCTTCGCTTGCCGTTCATTCTCATCCGCTTGCTCTGCCCCGTTAGCCGGCATGCTGGCAAGATAGGCTGCCACGGCCTGGGAAAAGCTGGCGAAACTTTTGCGCCCCTTCCCGGCCAGCGACTTCATTTCGACGGCAACGACCAGCCCGTCATAAACAGCCGGACTGAAATCATTCTGCATTGCGTGCATAGCAGCGAACAGCCGCTGCGCCTCCCCGTCGGTCAGTGCCCGTGACTCCTTCTTCTTGTCGATGCCGGCCCGGAAACAGATTTCTTCCGCATAGCGGCCGCCGAAGCCGAGGGCGGCTAAGAAAACTACTGCCATGTTCTGGCTGGCGGCCAGCAAGCTTTGGAAATCGGCCTGGCTCAGCGCCATCGGATCAGTGACCTGTGGCGGATGCAGATAGGTGACGCCGGGTAGCAGCTGCCGGTCCTTGAATGCCTGGCGCTGCCAGGGCATGATTATCTTGCCGCTGGCGTCGCAAAGTATTACGTTGGCCGGCCGCAGCAGCTCGATGGCGACAAACGCATCGCTAACCCTAATCTCGACGATCCGCTCGAAGCCCGGCTGCCTTATCGCCCTTACGGTCTTGCCTTCAAGATATTTGCGCAGCAGCATGCAGAAATCGCTGGGCTTGCGGCCGGCGGTTGGCCGCGCCGCAGCAAGATACGCAATGCCCGCATCGACCAGAAGGTTGGCCTCAGCCTTGCCGGATTTCAAGACAAAGCAGAAGGTGCCGCCCTGCTGGTAAATTTTTTTGACCCGGCCGCCGACGAATGCCTGCAGCTCTTGCGCCAGGAAGCGCACGTCAAAGGCGGTAATCTCGGCTTTCCGTTCCATATTATGTACTATTGCCAGCGCCGTTAATATCGCCGGCTCATATCCTTACGCTTCGCGTCGGTTCGCCCAGCTCTTTCTGCCGCTCCAAACGGTAGGTGCAGGCAATGCCGTCCGTTATGGCCTCTTCGTGCGTTATGAGAAACACCTGGTCGACCATGGCCGGCACCTTCTCGCGCAATGCCTGCGAGAAATGCTCGATGGCATTGCGGTCCAGGTTATGCGTCGGCTCATCCAGCACCAGCCACTTCAGCTTGGGGGCAAAAGCCATGGCAAAAGCGATGCGCAACGCCAGCACTGCCAAGCTCCGTTCCCCGCCGGACGCCGCGCCGTCAGCCGACAGCCATTGCTGGCCGCGCCGCATTTCCAAAACGTAATCGTCCCGAATGGCAAGCCTGATTTCTTCGAAATCGCCATACGGGTAAATGTCCGGCCAGATCGAATTCATGGCCGCATTGACTGATACCAGAAACTCATCCCTTAACTGCGCCTGGGTCGCCTGCACCGCCTCGACAAAGCTGGCCAGCATGCCTTGCCAGCGGCCTGACTGGCCGGCCTTATTCCGGTAGCCGTCCAGCAGCCTGGCCCTGCCGCTTGCCTGTTCCAGCAGTTCTTTCCGGTCCGCCAGCCGCTCCCTGGCTGCCGTGAGTTTGGCGCCAAGCGCTGCCTCCGCAGCGGCCAGCTGCTGCAGCGTTTGGCGCAATGCGGTCAGATCCAAGCCCTTCAGCTCCGTTTCAACCGCCGCCAGGCCTGCCGCCAGCTCGGCCCGCTCTTTTGCCTGGGCCGCTAGCTTTGCCTGCAACGCGGCCAAACTGCTTTGGTCCTTGAGCTTGCGCTCGATCCGTTCCTGTTCCAGCAGCATCGCCTGCACCGCGCCTTCCAGACGAGTGGCAAGCTCGGCAGTCTGTGCCGCATTTTTCCGGGCCTGGCCGGCCAGCGCTTCCAGCTGCTCCGCTTCCTTGGCCTTTTCCGGTATCATGCGTTCATTCGCCAACCCTTCCAGCTTCTGGGCGTTGAGCATATGCTGTTTCTGCATCTGCTCGGCCTGCTGCAGCATCTGCTCCTGCCCGGCCGCCTTGCTTGTTTCAGCCGCTAACCGTTCCTGCAGGCGGCCCGCCTCCAGGCTTTTTTCCTCGAGCAATATGTTGCGCCGCTCTAGGTCCATGGGCCGCAAGCAGACCGGGCACATCTCCAGCTCCAGCTCTTTCATATGCCGTCCCAGCTCGGCCAACCGGGACGCCATCGAATATGCCTCTTTCCTGGCCGCTTCCAAGGCCGCGGCAATCTCCTGTATTGCCGTGTCCGGCTGGCCGCCCAGCTTGCCGGTGATTTGCCGGTTTTCTTCGGCCAACTTTTGCCGCTGGACTGTTTCCGCTTCAAGCTTCGGCAATTCCTTTTCTCTAATGTGCTTCGCCTTGGTGCTGGCGCCAGCGGCTTCGGCCAGCAATCTTTTCTCTTCAGCACGCGCCGTTGCCAGGCTGTTACGGGCAGCATTTGCCGCTTGCGCCAGCTGCTGCAGTTTTGCAGCTGACGCAGCATCGAAGCCGTGCAGCTCCTGCTCCAGCCTAGCTATTTCCGCGCCAATCTCGCGCGCCGCGCTTTCTGCCGCTTTGAGCCGCGCCTGCAGGCCGGCCTTTTGTTCGGCAATCCCTTCGGTTTTCTCCACTTCTATGGCCTTTGCCATTTTGCCCTTGGTTGCCTGCCCGAGCTCCTGCGCCAAGCGGTTTTGCTCCGCTTCCAGGCCAGCGATTTCGTCCTGCAGGGCTTGCCGCCTGGCCTGCAGGCCTTCCTTTTCCAAGTCGATGATGACTTTCTGCAACTCGCGCTGGCTGCTGGCATAGGCGTTGCGCAGCCCGATGGCGTTGTCCCTGGCGTTCTTGAACTTGTCCAGCTGCAGCATCCTATCCAATTGCTCCATGCGCTGGCCCTTGGGCAGCCGAAGCAGCTGGTCGATGCCGTTCTGTTCGGAATAGACGGCCCGGGAAAAAAGGTCATAATCCATGCCCAGGATTTGTTCGGCATGCTGCGTCACGTTTTTGGTGCCAACGTCGATGAGCAGGCCGTTCTTGCGGATTTCCGCGTAAGCGGTGCCTTTGCCCTTCTCGATGCTGCGCTTGATTGAGTAAGCGTCATTACCGGCCTGGAATTCCAGCTCGACTTCAGCGCTTTTCTTCTCCTGCGGTTTGGCCATGACCAGGTCGTCCAAAGCAACCTTGCGGATCTGCAGGGCCGGGAAGGTGCCGTACAGGGCAAAACAGACCGCTTCCACGACGCTGGTTTTGCCCGAGCCCATGATGCCGACTAGCGCATTAACGCCCGTGGCGAACTCCAGGTTGGTATCCAAATGCGATTTCCAGTGCTTAAGCCGCACCTTGGTTATCATGCTAAGGTTTGGAAAAGAGGCTAATAATTTTATGTAATGCGGTCAGGCATTTACTTTCTTCCTCACTTCTTTCAGCAGCGGCGGGAAACAGCCTTCTGCTATTGATATGGCATCCGCAACCTCTTCCATCTTTGGCGCATAACCATAGTAGTTTATCCCGTGCCGAAGGCGCCTCAGACTGTCTATCAGGTGCAGCGGCCGCGGCGTATCCGCTTTAATCTTGAACAGCTCGTTTATGGTCTCCCTGTGGTCCTGGGAGCGGACGCCTCTGGCGGTCAGCAAGGCTTCCCCCAGCATGCGGAAGCTCTCATAGATGTTACGCACGATGGTCGCGCCTGACTCCTTGGTCGGGTTGAGTGTCATGGTGAATTTCATATCCCTTTCTGCTGCCTCGATGATACTCACGGCCTTCATCCGGTCAGGCCTTTTTGCCATCATGGCCTGACCTCCAGGAATCCTTCGAGCAAAATCCCGTTGGCGATGTTGGCGAAGAGGTTGATGTCGACGCTCTTCCGTGAGAATATGTGCAGGTTCACCGGAACGTTCTCCCGGAAGCCGACGTTTATCTCGCCCAGTTCGATGACGTCGACCTCAACATCACCCAATACCTCTACCGCGATATCTATGTCGCTTTTGTCGGTATCGTCGCCTTTCCGGTAGCTGCCGAACAATATGACCGCCTTTGGATTAGGTATCTTTGCATGGACCGCTGCCAGGATTCCGGATTCGTATACTGCGATCAGGTTATAACTGATTTTGCGCGAGAAATTATAGAAGTGATCTTGGTTGCAAGATATGCGCCAGACTCTGCCGATAACGTCTATTTTCAGGAAACCGTCATATGCCAGAGCATTCACTGCGACGTTGGCGCTGGTCTTTGATATCTCGAGCCGTGCAGCGAGATCACTGAGCCCAAGCGCCATTGTCGGATATGCGAAGAACCATTCGACAACTTTTTGGTAAGCTTGGTTCCATTCTATTTGCCTTTTTTTGCGGTATTTCAGTTTCATGCTTCATAGTTGTATGTTGGTTATATAAACTTTTAGGAAACTAATTGGTAACCTATAAAACCATATGATTTTTTTAGAAACCATAGACTAGGTTACAAACAGCCTATATCTTCCTGATTTTGCCCGGCGACGGCTCGTAGCATATGCCTTCGGCCAAAAGATCTTCGACCGCTTTTTCCAGGACCGCTTCGTTGCCGATCTTCTTGGCCAAATCATCGAAGAACACGCCTTCTTTGGCGGCCTGCAGCTCCGCTATCACCTTCTTCCGTATCGCTTCCTTCTCATCGGTTTTCTGCTCCTGCGGCGGGCTGGGTGACTTGGCCCGCTGCAATATTTCTGCCCTCCTGAGCAGCTCCATATTCGGGTCAGTGACCTTGTACGCGCTTTCCAAATTCAGATAGATTTCGCCGTTGTACTCGCGCACCTTGCCGACCGCATCGACCGTGTCGCCGACGTTGACCGGTTGGGCTACCTTGATGTCCTTCCAGCACTTGGCCCTTATGGTGTCGGTGCCGTCGTCCAAGGTAATGGCGGCAAAGTTGCCGTCCTCGGCGATGAACTTAGCCACCACCGTCGCCAAGATCCGCGCCCGGCTGATTCGTTCTCCGGCCGGGGTCTCGACGAAGCTTGGCTCAAAGCCTTCCATCTTCACCCAGTTGGCGGAAGTGACTTCGCCTATCTGCACCTTCTTGGCCGGCATGCGCTCGATCGGCATGAGCAAAATTGGCAGGCTGGCTTAAAAGCCTGGCCGAAAACGGTCGCTCGACGTTTCCCCCAGCAAAGCTTTAAAAGAGCATGCCGTGCAATATGCTATTTATGGATTACTGCTTGCTGTGCAAGGACAAGGTGGAGGGCCAGTATCCGTTGGAGGTCAAGGACGTTGACAGTTCGACCTCAGTCAAGGGCTTCGTCTGCCGCTACTGCTTCCACAAGTTCATCGAGAGCCACGAGAATGAAGGGACATTCAAGCTCTCCAGGTTCATCGCCTGGGCGCGCGAGCGCAAGGACCGGATGCGCGCCATCTAGACTTCCAGCAGCTCTTTTTCGCCAATCCTTTCCAGCACTGCACCTTCGGTCCAGCCGGCTTGGTTCCATTCCTGCAGGCCGTAGTTCGGGCTGAGCACGTCAAGCGCCCAGCCGGGCACTGCCATGGTTATGTGTCCTGCCCTCGGCATCAGCAGCGACGCCTGTGTGTGGCACACCAAGGACGCGTCGCGTGCCAGTTCGCTGCCTTTCCCATACTGCTTCCCGTCATACGCCAGGTAGTCGCGTTTTTCCGGACAGGACCATATTCCCGGTATTTCCGACATTTCCTCGAGCGGGTCGACGAAATCGTGTTCAGGTGTCACCAGCCCCTTGGCGTGGTTATAGCCTACGGAGACGTTAACCAGGGCTGCCGGCACCTCGCCGCGCGATATCCCGAGCCGGTCGAAAAGCTTTCCCAGATTGGATCCGGCGTTCTCGCCTGGATCAAGCAGCGGCTCATGTTCCTGCTTCTCGGTCGGAGCTTCCGCATAGATGCGAGAGAAATCAGTGCCGTATGCCTCTTGCAGCCAGCGGAACTCACCCAGGCTGGAAATGGGTGTCTTCTCTAGGGCCTCGAGCACGCGGCCGACCAGCCATTGGTAATATCCCGTCCTGTTATTCTGCCCGTCCATCATCTTTTGCCGATTCATGGGGAAATAGACTACCGGGGAAAAGCTGTCGCGGCTGCGCTGCTCGGTGAGTTGGAACAGCTGGTCCCAAGTCTGCTCCTCCACGCCAGCGTACTTCTTTATGGTAAGCCCGTTGATTGAGCCGCCCATCCTTTCCAATAGCGCGGCCGCCAGGCGGTCGAGGTACGGCTCGCTCCGGTCGTAAGGCAACCGGTGCAAGCCTTCGGCAAGGTGCATAGTCAATCTTGGGAAAAACCTTTTTAACCGTTGCGCTGCGCAAAAACTACTTCTTTTCCTCTTTGGCCTCTTCCTTCTTCTCCGCCGGCTTGTCCTTAGCGGCTTCCTTGCCTTCCGCCTTCTCTTCCTTTTTGGCCTCCGCCTTCCCCTCTTTCTTCTCGTCCTTCTTGCCAAGCTGCTCTTCTATCGCCTTGCCGCCGGCCTGGATGACCTTGGCGTTGACCTGCACTATGTCGGAAGAGATGGTGTTGCCGCGGATGGTCTTGCGCTTGCGGTGGCCTTTGCGCGCCGGCTTGAAGCCCGGCGCATCCGCCAGCAGTATCCGTTTCCGGGTCGCCCCTTCCACGTCCCGGCGCATCGGGAAGCCGTCCTTGTCGCTGCCGCCGGTTATCTCAATCTTGAAGCCGGACAGGCCGAGCGCGTCAGCTGTGACGACCTCGCCGACCTTCTTCCCGAGCAGGCTGCTGGCCGCTTGTTCGATTTCCTTGTTGTAGGCCTTCCTGGTCTTCGGGTCCGAGATGACTACCTTGAAATTCATATTGCCATTATTGGCGCTGTGCCTTTTTAAAGGCCGTTGGCCTTACCTGACCAGCACACTCGCGAAGTTGAGCAGGATCAGGCCGATTAGCACCACCGTAATGGCATTCAGCACTTTCGGCGTGTGCTTGCGGCTGACGCGCTGGAACGCCAGTTCCCACATGCGGCCGCCATCCAGCGCCTTGATCGGCATCATGTTGAACGCGCCGATGCCGATGTTCAGCACGGCCAGGTAAAACAGCAGGCCGCCGTTCTGCAGGCTGTAGAACGGCGCGGTCCCGGCCAGGAAGGCAAACACGCCGGCTAGGCCCGCAAACGCGGGCTTGAGGGTAAGGTATTCCGCCAGGCCGCCGATGCCGATATAACCTCTGCTGGAATTCGGCAGGTCAGGGTGTTGAATGGTGGTAAGCCGGTATGCCTTCTCGCCGCCGGGAGTGGACGTGGCTATTTCAATTTCCTTGCCGACCCCGGCTTGCTCCAGAGCCGTAACCAAATCCTGCAGCCCATTGATCCGGCTGCCGTCAATCGCCAGTATGGTGCCGGTCAAGTTTGCCGCCTGGGCCGGGGAGCCGGTGAGCAGCTCGCCGAACGCCACGCCATTTGGCTGGTATGCGTAGCCGATGGTGAACGACAGCAGCAAGAGGCACAGCGTGCCCAGCACGAAATTGGCAAAACTGCCGGCCGCAAACACCCTAAGCTGGGCCCAGACGCTTTTCTTCTGCAGCTGCTTCTCGTCCGGCTCGACGAAGGCTAGCGGTATGACTAGCAGCAGGCCCCAACCTAATGACTTTATCCTTATTTTCTCCCTGGCCGCCATCACGCCGTGCATGCCCTCATGCACGATGGCCAATAGGGCTATGGTTATGATCCAGTACCAGAAGGGGACGGCAATCACGCCCGGAAGGATTTGCGCGCTCGGCCCAGGCGAGGGCAGCACCAGGCTCAGGCCAGACTCCGGCTTAGGTGAGATGATATTGGCCATGCTGAGGTTGACGAACGTCCAGAGGATCCATATCGACATGCCGAAGCCGACGAATACGCCAGCCATGCCGACATATTTCCAGAAAGTTGGGTGCCGTTCCCCCAGCCTGGTCAAAAACGCCTTGCCGCGCTGGGTCTTGCGCAGCAGCATGATGGAATCGCGGGTAAACTTGTCCCGGTCCTTGACCACCAATATGGCCAGCAACACGATAAAGGCGACCGCGGAAGCGGTATATAGGTCGAAAGTCATATACCCTATTAATAAGGCCATCGGCTTAAATACGGACAATGCATATAAAGCAGCGAAACAAGCAATTAGATAATTTTTGAGGCAACAAATGTCCGAAGAAAACGTCCCAACCCAGCAGCCGGAAACGGCCCCAGCGCAGCCGGTGGAAGAGGAAATCAGCCAGGAAGAGGAGCTCAAGCTGCCGTTCCCCAACGCCACGGTGGTGCGCATGATGAAGCACAACATGGACAAGGAAAAGATGATCAAGAAGGAAGTCAAGATTGCCATGAACAAGTGGCTGGGCGACATTTGCGTGAAAGTCAGCAAGGACATGAACAAGTTCCCGTACACGGTCTTGCACTTGCACGAGTTCCACGAAGCGACCAAGTTCTTCCGCGACCTGACCGAGTTCGACCGCGAGAAGGAACGGGTATTGTCCCATCTGGAAGCCATCAAGAAGGACATCGAGCGGCTGGAGCGGGACTTGGGCAAATATACCGACGACCCGTTCAAGGTCTGATTGCGCGTTCTGTTTTAGGCCAGTTCCAGCCAAAGCTTTATAGCGGCCAGGCCAAATCTAAAGCGATGCGCTGGCTGTGCATATTGTTTTTAGCCGTCTTGGCCAGCGGCTGCACCGCCGCACCGGGAAGCAACCAAACCCAAGGGATTAGCCAAGACAAAAGCCAGCAGGGGGCCGGGCAGGCAACTTGTGCCGGCTACACCTTTGCCAGCGCAGAGCGTGAAATCAGCGTGCTGGCCGGGCCGGGCAATGCCATAGGAAATGAGCATTACCAACGGCTGGCGCAAGCCCTGGATTGCCTGGCAAAGACTGTAGATGCGGCAAAAATCAGCAGCGTTAGGCAACAGCTGGATCGCCTCAACCCAGATGTGAAAAGCGTGTCATTTTCCGCGGTGCAGCGCGAAATTGAAGCGTTATACAATGCGGGCAATACCATCGGCCCGGAGCATTACGCCAAGCTTGATTCCCAACTGGCCAGCTTGGGGCAGGCCGGCTATGATATAAGCGCCCTGCGCCAGCAGCTGGAAACGGTACGGCCGCTGGCGGAAAAAACTGCAACAGCAGACAACCCTGCTGCGCTAAAAGACTTGGCGGCCATCAACAAGCTGCCGGAATGTAATGGCCAAATGCTTTCCGATCCACCAGCCGACCTGGGGGATGTACAGGAAATATCACCCTTAGGCAACATCGGCGTGCCCGGCCACACCCTGCCGACGCCGCACCTGTACTTCCACATCAGCGCCGGCCGGGCCACCACCAACACCGTCCCATTGCTGGCCCCGGGCAACGTCACCATAACCAGCGTTACCTCATCCTTTGACGAGCTCGGCAAAATTGACGAATACTCGATAGGCTTTGCGCTTTGCAAGGACGTTTACGGCTACTTCAACCACGTCAAGGGCCTGTCCGCAGGCCTGCAGCAGGCGCTGGATACTGTTCCTTGTGCCGACTTTACCGACAACCCGGGCAACAGGTGCGCTAAAGACCTGTTTTATCCGGTTAACGCTGGCACCGAAATCGGCCGCGTCGGCCATCTCCAAGGCAATTTC
>JACQOC010000094.1 GCA_016202785.1 Candidatus Aenigmatarchaeota archaeon | reverse complement strand
GCGCGGAACGTATCAAAACATGACTGGTAGGCGGAAAACCGCAATGCGGCGGGGAGATAGTAGTACTTGGCGGCGCGCAGCGCCTCTTCGCCGACATAAATGCCTTTCTGTTGCACCACCTCGTTGACGTAACTGGCACTGCCGAAGAACACGATGCGCAATGCCGGTATCAGGATGATAAAAACGGCGATCATGGCAAACACTACCAGCACCAGATTGGCCATTGCTCTCATGTCTTCACCTCACCTTTCCGACCGCCGGGTAAGGCAATTTCCGCCCGGTAGCCGGCCAACCGGTCACCGAAACCTTGCACCAGTTTGCCATGCTCGTCGAAAAGTATGATGTTCATGTTCAGCAATTTTAGCGCGGCGGCCAGCTGACCATCGTCGGTTGCCCCGGCGCGCAGCGTGGCCAACAACTCGCCGTTGGGCACGATTGTGCTGGTTGTGGTGAGGAAGGAAAGCATTTTGTTGCCGGCTTCCTCGGCCTTGACGTAAACGTTAATTACTGATTTTATGTGCACCACCTCGCCAACAAAATAAAAGGTTGTCAGCAGGATGATGAAGAACGCCATCAGCAGCAGGGTCGGCACTTGTATCGCGTAATCCCCAAAACCTTTAAGCGCGGACATAGAGCACACCAGGGTGAACACTCCCATCGTCACGGATCGATATGCTTAGCCGATGTTGGTGCTCGCCCCGCTCCCTCCCGAATTTCCACTCCTTGCCGGTCGCGATGTCAGTAAAGACCGCATAAGTTTGCCCAGCCTTGCACGAATTCACCCCATTGTTTGTCAGCTGGTCGATATTTATCGCGCCGTCGGTATCCAAGCAATTCTGAAGCAGGTGGGCGATGTCGACTATGGCGATGCCCTCCGCCACCTGGATGATGTTTATCTGGGTCTTGACGAAAAACGCAAAAACTATGCCCAGGAGCGCGCCCATGACAAACGCGGTCATAATGGTTCCCAGAACCTTGGTCGGCTCCTCGCCGCCCTCACTTCCTTCTCCCTTGAACTTTTTTGCTTTCATGCTAGGCGCCGGTGACGGTTACCTTGCCCGTTGACTTGAGGATGCTTATCAGCCTGACGCTTTTCAGGTGCACGTCTTCTATGGTTGAGAACAGCCTTACGTCCGGCCCGCGCTTGCCTGGCTTCCCGTCTTGGTACGGCGTCACGGCGACATATTGGCCTGGGGAAGTGAATATGCGGCTGTCCCGGCTGAAACGGTCAAGATCAGCAAGGCTGATAGTGATTATCTCTATGTCATATGGCTTTTCCAGAGTGAGAGTCACGCTGCCTTGATCGACTGCGGACAGGGAGTTGACATAGGACACGACGGTAAGCGCTAACTTGGCAGCCTGCACTTCGTCCGTATCGATGCCAGCTACATGCCGCAAGAGAAAGGCCGTCATGATCAGCCCCATCAGCATGAAAAAGGCAAAATACAGCGATTCCTGCTGGCCTTTCATCGCTCCGCTTCGCATCCGCTCTTCCCCTCCGGCAGCTCTTGGATTTGGTAAAAGGCCCCGTCCAGCGCGAATTCGAGGCAGTAACCTTTAACCCCTTCCTTGGCTACCAGCACATAGTTGAAGCCGTAATCCGTAGGATAGACGACCGGATTTGCGCCAGTCTGCTTGACGATGTCCGGCTCCGACATGCCGCGCGATCCGGTCACGAGCTGGGTAACGCCAGTGCGTTTCGGGATTGCCGCGATGCAGCCATTGCTGTTGGCGCATTTGGTGCACTCCTTGCGGCACGCCTTCTGGTCCGGGAAGGAATCGCACGCTTTTCGGCATGCCGCATAATCCTTGAAAAGTATCCGGTCCAGGCATAAGGCTGGGGTGCTCACATATTCGGTGAAATAACTGCTGCCAAGGCCGCTTTGGAAGCCGGGTGAGGATTCGCCAGTGATGTCAGTGATTGATCTGGATACTCCGTTCCAGCAATCGGACGACAGGACGCTGCCGAACCGCACCACGCCGAAGGCAAACAGTGATAGACCGACAACAAACGCAATCACGAAATAAAACACGACGTTCATCTCGCCCTTGGCCGGCATACATTGATTTATTGTACCGCCGCTGTTATATGGTTTGGAGCCCGGTAATGCTATCTGAAGAGCGGTATCGACTTGTTGAACAACAAAGTAACGGCCAGCAGGATGAATACCACAGCTAAAATTAACAAGACAAGCTGGTCTATCTGGAGGATAAAGCCCTTGCTCATGTGCCGCTGAATTTTCTGGTCCATAGAACGATCAAGATGGCGCAGATCACTATTGCCATGAGCAGGTAGAGGTGATACTGGGTAATAGCGCCCTTGGCAAATTTGCGGGAAGCAAAAGTCGTCATAGCTTTATTTTATGCTACGGGCAATATATACTATGGAGTTTTCCATAAAGATAGCGGTACTGTTTCTAATTGGCGTCATTACCGTCCTCATCCTCATTGGCCTGATGATCGGCTTCGACAAGCTCGCGGCCGGCGACTTTGACCGCATTTTTTCCGCTTTCCCCAGCTTCGGCACGATCAAGTAGGAAAGACACTATGTTAACGGATGAGGCGAGCCTGGGCGCCATATTGGCCGTGCTCTTCATAGTTACTACTGCAGTTTTCATGGTCGGCGCCTTCACCAAGGCCGGTGAATATTCCAACAAGTTCTGCAAGGCCTACCCGGAGTTCTGCGGCAAGGTGCAGAGCGATGAGGATGCGCGCGCCCTGGCCTCCAACATAGCCTTGGCCTGCGCCCTGGAATCGGTTGCCAACGGCCAGGAATCTGCGTGCATGGCCAACTTCCAGTCGCTGGCCGGCGACAAAGCAGACAAGGTCACCGACAAGGGCGTGAACGAGCCGTTCATGAAGTGCGAAAACGCCAAGACCAAGGCGCTGGTGACGCAAGGCTACAACTCTGGGCCGCCGCCCAGCGACCGTCACTTTAATTGCGAGCCCGTGGTACTGGCCGGCGGGCGGGAAGGCACGAAAGGCGGTTTCTGCTATTACTGCCCGACCGGAACGCCAGTTGCGGAGACCAACGAGTGCCAGGTCTGGACCTGCGACCTGCAGAACTTCCAGCTGCCGCAGACCTTTGACGACATCGGTCCGGATGAGTGGATCGGCGGCTTCGGCGACCCGCAATACCTTTCTTACTACCAGACTTTTCCGCCGGGCGAGAACTTGGCGTGGAGCGAGTACTCCGACTGGTTCCAGGGCACTAGCACCGTCGTATTTGGCACCATGTGCGCGTCAGCGCTGATTAGGCCGGTGAAGCAAGTGCAGAAATGGACCGGCGGTTTTGGTCCCGGCGCAACTACTGCTATCGTCGGCGAGCGGGCCGGCAGGTTCCAGTTGGTCGGAGAAGCGGCGCGTGATTTCCTGGGCTCGGTGTCGGCTGTTCTGCCTGGAATCGCTGGCAAGCTCGGCAGGATTTCGACGGCGCTCAGCCAAGCCTATATCACCAATCCGGCCGGCAAGGCGCAGGCGCTTGCCATACTCAAGAACGATTTGCATGACGACCTCATCGTTGGCCTGGAGAAGTTCCTGGGCGTGGTGGAGACCAAGGCGCCCAAGCTTTTGTCCAGCACTGCCACTAAGACCGGCGTAACTGCGGTCGGCGCAAAGACTGCGGAATATTTTGACAAGCGGTTCGAGTCCGAAATCGGGAAATTCGTCAAGGATGCGCCGAATTCCATGGTGCTGCAGAAGGCGTTGTTCGACAGCACCCCCGTAGCTTTTGACAACACGGAGGAGTTCAATCTGGAGGGCATAACGCTGCAGAAAGGCATGCCCGTGAT
>JACQOC010000095.1 GCA_016202785.1 Candidatus Aenigmatarchaeota archaeon | reverse complement strand
TGAGCGCATCGACGCCGACGCTGTCGTTGAACTGCACGCACTGTATCGCAACGTCGTTGCCGGTAAGCGAATCTATGACTAGGACCTTCAGGTCCGGCCTGTTAACTCGGATGACCTTCTTCAGCTCGTCCATCAGGTTTTTGTTGGTGTGCATCCGGCCAGCGGTATCCGCTAGCACTACATCATAGCCGTTGGCCTGGGCAAACTTCACGGCGTCGAAGATGACCGCAGCCGAGTCGCCACCGTACTGGGCTCTTATGATCTTGACGCCAAGCCGTTCCGCATGGATGGACAGTTGCTCTTGCGCCGCAGCCCGGAAGGTATCGCCGGCTGCCAGCACTACTTTGTAACCGTTGCCGCCCAAGTAAGCTGCAACCTTCGCTATGCTGGTGGTCTTGCCGGAGCCGTTGAAGCCGAGGAAGACGAACAGTGCCGGCCGGCCCTGTTGTTTGGCCTGCTCAATGGCTTTGCCCAAGTCTATGGAGCCCTGGTCGACAGCTGCATGCATGCCGTTGTAGAAGGCCTTCTGGATGGCATCCTTGACCTTGAGCCGGCTGGCCTCTTGGCCGAGCAATGATTGCCGCAGGCTGCTGCGCATCAGCTCCACCACCTCTAGCGCTATGTTGTCCTGCAGCATCTCCATCTCCATTTCCGCGAAGAAACTGTCGACGTCCGCTTCCGTTATCTTGCGCTCGGCGATCGGCTTGATTATGCTGCTGCGCAGGCGCTGCATGAAGCCTTTGGGTTCGGCCGGCTGTTCGGCGAGCGGTTCCGGGATTTTCTGCTCGGCCGTAATTGCCTTCATCTCCTCCTGTACCGGCCCCGGTTCCGGCATTGCCTTTGGTTCTGGAGTTTTGATATTTCTTGGCTTGGCCGGCTTCTTGGCTGGCTCTGCCGCTGGTTTGGTGGCAACTTTTTTGGCCTTTTCCGGAGCCGGTTTTTCCTGCTCCGGCTCCTTCCGCTCGGTAAGCCTCTTCGCCAGCTTGTCGATGGAATCCTTCAAATGTTTCTTCAGCAGTCCGAACATAAGCATCAGGCCGGCAGGTTGCGGTACCAATCCACCATTTTTTTCAGTTCAGCATGCATATCAGCCCTGGGGCTGAAGCCAAGCTCCTTCCTGGCCCGCCCGATGTCATAATTCCTTGGCATGGTCCAGATTTTCAGGTCCCTGGATTTGCCTTTGATGATCGATAACAATTTCAGCAGCCGTTCGTCCATCAGCTTCGGCTTGACGCCGAGCAGCTTGGCAACTTCTAGGGCCAGGTCGGTAAAAGGTGTCGGCTCTCGATCGGCAATGTTATAGACGCCATGGCCATGCTCCAGTGCCAGCACAAAGGCTTGCACGGCATCGGACACGTGCACTATGTGCGTCTTCTTGTTGTTCCTTGGTATGGGATAGCCTTTGACCATGGTATCCATTATCTTCTTCCAGTGCCGGCTGCCTGCGCCGTATATGGGCGCAATCCGGAACACGACATTGTCGGCAGAAGCGTTCAGTACGGTTTTTTCCGCAAGTATTTTGGTCTGGCCGTAATAAGACTCGGGCTTGTGCCGATAGTTTTCATCCGCCTTGCCGATTATTTGGCCGTAGACGCCGACGCTGGATGACAATATTATCCTGGCGTTCGGGAACGCCTTGACCACATTCTCCGTGCCGGTAACATTGGTGCCATACAGCTTCTGCCGATCCTTCTCTGAATAGCTGACTAAGCCAGCAAGGTGGATGACAGTATCTATACCTTTGGCGGCAGCTGCCATGCTGTTTACATCCAGCACGTCGCCTTCTGCCACCAGCGCGCCTTTGAACAGTTCCCTCGCTTTACCGACATCGCGCGCCAAAACCCGTACCGGCTTTTTCTCCGCCAGCAAGCGTTTGACCAAATGGCTGCCGATAAAGCCAGTCGCCCCGGTAACCAGAAGCATGAATTTAAATACAGCGCTTCAATTTAAATAACCTCTCAGAGGCACAGGATACGCGTTTTGGGTTGATGTCATGAAGGTCGGAAAAGTCGAGAAGCTCATATATGCGACGATAGAGAAAGATGGCGTAGTGTTCTTTGGCCTGATCGATCCCATGCTGCCGACCGAAACGGCGCTGCGCAACGCCAAGGCCTTTTATGAAGGCGGTGCTGACATCATCCTGATCGGCGGCTCGACGGTCAGCGGGGAGAAAAGCCTGGAAGACATGCTGTCGGAAATAAAAGAGGCTACCGACGTTCCGGTGATGCTTTATCCAGGCAACATAAACGGCGTAGCGAGCAATGCCGATGCGTTATATTTCATGAGCCTGCTCAATTCCAGCAACCCGTACTGGATAACCGGAGCGCAAGCGCTGGCCGCGCCGGCCATCGCCAAGCTCGGCATGGAAGCGATACCAACTTCCTTACTCATCATCGAGCCCGGCGAGACCGTGGGTTGGATAGGGGAAGCCAGGCCAATACCCAACCACAAAGCTGAAATTGCGGCTGCATATGCACTGGCTGGCAAGCTACTTGGCCAGCGCATCACCATACTGGAAAGGGGTAGCGGCGCTCCCGGCCCAGCTAACCCGGAAATGTTCCAAATGGTCAAAGCCGCGGTCCAGCACCCGGTCATGTGCGCCGGCTCCTGCAAAACCGTGCAAGACATCAAGCAGACCATAAAGGCTGGGGCGGACGGCATACACATAGCGTCGATGGTGGAGAAAGCCGCCGATCCGGTGGCCAAGGCCAAAGAGCTGGTGCATTTAGCCAAGCAGGCCGGCAAGAAGAAACTGAGATGATTCCCGTCACAGAAGCCGCTTAAAACAGCCGGAATGCAATTATTCTCATTGCCCCCGTAGCTCAGTCGGACAGAGCACTTGCCTTCTAATCCTTAGAAGGGTCGAGCCGAGCAGGCTATGAGAGGACAGCAAGGGGTCGTGGGTTCGATTCCCATCGGGGGCATCGCATTATAAC
>JACQOC010000097.1 GCA_016202785.1 Candidatus Aenigmatarchaeota archaeon | reverse complement strand
GCTTGCTACACATATACTGGCAGAACCACTCCAAGCTGAAGTCCCGCTATACCATCGGGCTGATGGTATTTGTCGGCCTGTTCCTGCTGCACAGCCTGATCGGCCTGTATTTCGACGCGGCGATGGTCATGTACTCGACCCAGGAAGCGGCGAACGCGGCGCTGCTGCTCGAGACGCTCAAGGCCGTCGCCTTTGCCGTGTTGCTGAAGACGAGCTTCGAGTAGCTTCCGCTGCGTCGTTTTCCGCAAAGCCCCAGAGCGATTTGCTCGCGCGTGCGGCCGCAAGCTCGGCCGCGCTGACCTGTCCCAGGCGTTGCAAATAGAACCGGGAAGTCTTTAGGTATATCGTGTTCGGGTCGGATTGCGCGACCGTCACGTCTTGCGGCCTGGTGCCGGAAGCCAGGCCTATCGCTTGCACCGCCAGCGCCCGATCGCTGTCCACCGGCTGGCTGGCATGCAGCAAGCCGACCGGCAGGTATTGCCCGTCCTGCAGCTGGTATGTCCGGTACAGCCACAGGCTCGGCGGCGGTTCCACCGCGCCCGGGCCGATAAAGCCGGTGAAGCCGTCCAGCGCCTCGGCCAGGCGGCCGAAAAGCTTCGGCTCGGCATCAAACGACGCCAGGACTAGCTGGCTTTCCGCTTCCGGATAAGGGTGCCGGGCGGTGAAGTAGAAGCCCTCGATGTCGATGCCGGCAATGATTGCCACGTTGTTCTCCTGCTTGCTGCGCGATATCACCATGCCGGCCTCGCTGCCGAACAGGTCCAAGTGGATAGCTCTGATCGCTTGCTTTATCTCAGTTGGGTCCGTGCGGTAGAACAGCTTGCCGAGCATGGCGTACTCGCGTTTCCGTGCCTCCTTTACCGTCTGGCTGGCGACGCTGTTCTGCGCCCGGTTCAGGAATTTGCTGTCTTCGACGTCCCGGCCGCTCATCAGCTGCGGGAAGAGGGTGAGATTGCGGGCTTTCCACATGCCGTCCTCGTACATCCATTTTTCCGGCAGCGCCGATTCCGGCGCCGGCATGGTCTCTAGCAGCGTGCCGCTGAGATAGGACGGCAGGCCGCGCCTGCCTTCCTCCGCCGCATAGCTGCGCAGGCCGTTGAAACCTACCTTCTCCTCGAAGAACCTGGCGATTTGGCCCTGGTACATCATGTCAGGATGATGGCAAATAATTTAAGCGCCTACTGTGCGCAATCAGCCGTATGGCTTGGCCAGGGCCTTGAGGATGCGGTAAGCTTCCAGCACTTGCCTTTCCTGCACGTACACCAATAGTTCCGAACTGGCGGTGAGCATTTCCGTTATCAGGATGCCGTTCAAATAAAGTTCGCGCGTGACTATGGAAAGCACGCCTTTCGTGTCGATGGCGGCCTTCGGGAAGGCCAGGCTGATTTCCGATATGTCCTTGTGCTTCTTGATGAGCCGGAACTGCTCGAACACCGGTTCCAGGTCCTTCTCCTTGGCGCGGTCCAGGAACAGGGTGATGGAAGATGATCCTACGACTATCTTCAATGTGTCGCCCCTATCGTAATCCGTGTGCTCTATCAGCTTCTGCAGCTTCTCCAGCAACGCCTTGTCCTTCTCGAAGTCCAGTATCAGGATGTCGTCCTTGAGCGCCGTCCGCATGTCCCGGAACACTTGCAGACTTTCCTTGTCCGTCTTCTGGAACGGATAGCGCCGGAGCATGGCTATGCAGGCTTCGAACTGGCTTTTCTGCGCGATGCCGTTCTGCACCAGGTAGCGGGCCAGGGCCCGGCGGTTGACCAAACCGGACGCGTAGCATTTCTCTATCTCCGGTTGATGGCCCAATAGCGCACGGAATTTATGTTCTAATTGTGACATAATAAATAAATATATGACTTTACTTAAATAGTTATCTATTTTATGACACAATAGATAAATAGCCGGTTTTCATTTGTTGCATGTGAGAAAATGAAAGCCATCGCTCAAGGCGTATCGGCCTACTGTGAGGCAATCGACGGATATGTTTACATTCCGCCGGCAACTAGAATCGTTACTTTCGGGCAAAGTTTGGAAGAAACCCGCGATATCGCTGCACAGGTGGTAGGCAAGAAAATCGGTTTCGTAGAGCCCGGACGTGAAGAAAAAAGAACGATAATCGAGCTGAATGACACAGTGGCGGATATTGAAAGCATCTATGATGGGGATGTTACCCTGCTTAAACATGAGACGATTGCCCATCTTCGCAAGGCGTATGAAGCGCGGATAATGAAAATTCTGCGGCTTTCCAAGCGAGGCGAAGAGTATTTTTGCGACCACATGTCCGATGCGAGCAAATTGTTCGATGCGCTGTCCTTCCTGAGCATAAAGAACTTCCCGATAAGCAAAGTCGCTGGCACAAAGGAGAAAATCAACCGACAATTTAATCTTAAGAGCAGCCTGCTATCTTTAGCCAGAGAGATGCGTTTTGACATGGGAATCACCGAAGGCGAGTTGCTTATAACCGGGTGCGAACCTATGCTGCTTTTCGAGCATTTCTTTCCCGCCTACAGCGAAGCTCTGCAGCTGGCTCCATACGAAACTGCACGCGGCCCGACGAACAGCCTTTACCGAACCTGTAGGGAAGGTAAGGTTCTGTTGGACACCCAACTCGCTTCGACGGTGCCGGAATATCAGCCGGGGTCGCGCGGCATCGACATATATGATCATGGCGAAAAGTCGGCGGTCATTCGCCCGTTCGCTGCGGAGAGCGCAGTGAAAGACGAAGGCGATTATCGTACGCCTGATGGGGCAATTGAAAGGGCTCTAGCCGAATCCAGATTGCAAGCGATTCCCGGAAAATCGCTTCCGATGCGGATGAGAATCTTCGGTAAGCTGGAAACCGCGGACAGGCAAAATAAGGAAAGAATTGCGATAGCAGTGGACCAAGAGGAGCATGTGACGCCTGGCACATCCTTTCACGGCAGCGGCAGGTACACTGGAAATGTGATCGGCGGCCGTTACTTATATGAAAGTGGTGGCAGCTATGCGGTTCCACTAGTTCTTACCGGGAGAAAGATATGAAAGCGGCTGGTCAAACCGGAACTGAGCTAATGGCAGAAGGCTATTCGATAACCGGAAAACTGCAAATTAGCAAACTGCGCTTCCTCACCGAAGTGGCGCTGCCGTTCGCAGGTCAGTATCAGTCCGGTTGGGAAAACTGCGAGGCGCTTCAATATGAGAGCCTGCCGTTCCTGGTGCGAACCATCGGGGCCAACGATGAAAGAGGCTCTGTCTACGGTTGCGTAGAGTATGCACCATTGCCCGGCTATGACCTAGGTGCGGCACGCAAAGAAGTGATTGGCCATGGCAAAAGCTTCGCCGGCAGGCACATGAGCTTGACGGATCTTGACGACCTTCCGGAAGCGATTTACCGTGATTTTCCAAGCCATACTGCGATGTTGGTGTATGCTGGTCTGCATCGTAACTGCTCGTTGATGTTACCTGATGCAAAACCCCCTGCGGATGGTTCTTAAGCAAGAGCGGCACATAAAATCAATATGCCAGCAGCAATCGACCCGTGGGGAAGGAACGAGGTCAAGGACTACGGCAAGATCATGGCCGACTTCGGCCTCAAGCCGTTCGACGAGTTCGCCGGCGCGATGCCGGACGCGCCGACCTTCATGCGCCGCGGCGGGGTGTTCGCGCACCGCGACTTCGGCCGCATCTTCGACTGCGTCAAGGGCAAAAAACCGTTCGCCATGCTCACCGGGCTGATGCCGTCCGGAAAGTTCCACCTGGGCCACGCGATGCTGGCGCAGCAGATCATCTACTACCAGCAGTTGGGCGCCAAAGTGTTTGTAACTGTCGCCGATATTGAGGCCTACAACGTGCGCAAGCTGCCGCTGGCCGAGCTGCGCAAGATAGCAATAGAAGAGTACATCCTCAACTACTTCGCGCTCGGCCTCAAGCCGAAGGGCGTGGACATCTATTTCCAGAGCGAGCGTTCCATACCGTACTACCGGCTCATCGGCATGCTGTCCGGAAAAACGACCGCGAACGAGTTCAAGGCCATCTACGGCAGCGACGAGCCGGAGAAGTTCATCTCGGTGGCGCACCAGATTGCCGACATTTTGCATCCGCAACTGCCCGACTACCTTGGCCCAATACCGCTCACCGTGCCGGTCGGCATCGACCAGGATCCGCACATCCGCTATACACGCGACATCACTGGACGGCTGCCTGAGTTTAGCTTCATCCCGCCGTCATCGACTTACCACAAGTTCATGAAGGGCCTGCAGGGCGGCAAGATGTCGTCCTCCGACCCGTTGTCCTACATCGCCCTGACTGACGCCCCGGAGGAAGCGGAGCGCAAGATCATGAAGCACGCGTTCTCCGGCGGCCGCAACAACATAGCGGAGCACCGCAGGCTGGGCGCCGACCTTGCGGTGGATGTCAGCTACCAGTATCTCCTCTACCTGTTCGAGCCGGACGATGCCAAGATGAAGAAAATAACGGACGATTACGGCTCCGGGAAAATGCTGTCCGGCGAAGTGAAGCAATACCTGGCCGAGAAGGTCAGGAAATTCCTGCAGGGGCACCAGAAAAAGCGCGAGAAAGCCAGAAACAAGCTGGCAGCCTTCTCACCCTAGTCGCAAGCGCCGTCTTTTACCGTGCGCCCATCTCACCGCAGCGGCCGATGCCGATCTCGTAATTGTTCACGCCCGGCTCGTAGCTCTTGTAGACGAAGTAGAACACGCCGGACTCGGTTACCAATGTGCCATGGTTGAACAGATTCATCTGGTAGTTGGTGTAAGTGCTGCCAATCACCTGCAGGGTGGCCGGATTGCGCAGCACGACGACCTGCCCGCCGACAAACGCGGTCGAGCCGACGTCCGTGTTTATGACCTCGCAAATCACGCTGCCATCGAAACCGATGCCAGTCAAATATGTCCCTTTGCCGCCGTCCAAGCGGTTAAGGCCATCGATGAAGAACGGCTCGCCAATCCCCTGCGACCACAAGTGGACATTGTTGGCCGGCGGCCAGCGCGTGACGACATTTGTTGCCTTGTCCAAGGAGAATATCTCCAGGCCGATAACGCCAGCGCCGCCGTGCAGCAGGCCGTAGCGGTAAATGAGCAGCTTGCTGCCTAACGGCACCAGCGAATAATCCATGGCCAGGTTATTGCCGTTGCAGCCTGCCACCTTTTGCGACCGCAGTTGCAGCGTGCCCAAGTCAAACTCCATGGCCACGCAGCCCTGGTGCACCCAATCCGGGCCATTGGCCACCCAGTGGATCTTGTTGTCCGCGACCAGCGCGTTGCGCGTGTGGCCGATGATGCCGCTTTGCAAAGGCACGCTGCTTTGGCCGGCGCCGAGGAAGTTCCAGGCGTCGCTGCCAAAGTCGTACTGGTAGAATGAATAGGTGAACAAGCTGCTGTAACCCAGCACGGCATTGGTCACCACGCCCGCATACAGGCTGGTCCCGTCGCTGGCCAGGAAGCTGCGCGGGAAGAAGGCATTCACCCCGGCCGGGTCGGCAAACGGCAGGTTGTTGAGCCGGGCAAGCGTCTTTGTGGCCGGGTCATATTTGAAGAAGAAGCCCTGCATGTAGGCCGGGTCGAAATGATTGCCGAGGAACTTCAGCCGCGGGTTCACCATTTGGAAGTACAGCATGCCATCAATCTCCGCGCCGGTCAGGAACGCCGGATCGTCGCCGCTGGCCATGCCTGGCCCGATCTCGCTTTGCCGGATCAATATTGGCCGGTCGACGATGCGGCGCTGTTCCTTATTGAACACCGCCAGCCGGTAGCGGAACTCATGCGTCGGGTAGGATTGGCTGGTCTGGTCGGTGCTGAAAGTAAGGTAATAGGCATGGTTCTGGCCATCAATCGCTCCCCAGGCCGGGTACAGGTTGGCCGTATTAGTAAGCAAGGAATGGTTCTTCGGCAGGGCCAGGAATTCGCCGGCTTGCAGCTCGATGACGCCGCTGTCGAAGAACGCACTGGCCTGCTGCAGTTGCGGCAGCAGCAGGATGGCGAGCGCGGCGAGCGCCAGGCCGGTAAGGATAGGCTTGGAATAGGCGGAATGCGGCATGTTCCCGGCTTGCGGTTGGCGGCAAATGATTTAAGCGTTGCGCGTTTTTCACTACCTGCGTACTCCAATTTGGCAGTTGGCCGAGGCCAGGCAAGCCGTTTAAAGGCCCAGGCGCATCTATAATGGTGCGGGGGTTCCCGAGCGGTCAAAGGGGCGGGTTGCCCGATTGTGGGCTACGCCAGACTTAAGTGGATGGCTTAAGTTTGTTTAGGAAGCTATGGCTTCCGATGACAGATCCTGAGACATCCCGTGGCTTAGTGCCTTCGCAGGTTCGAAGCGCAGAAGGGCTTCGGCAGCTAGCGCGTGCATGCCCTTCTACCGCCCTACTTCCCAGGGCGTTGCGCGAAAGTCCTGCCTCCCGCATTCAGCTGAAGCGCGCAACGGGTGCCGACCGACAACTGGCGCTCAATGGTATGTTGATTTGACCAGGAAGTCAACCATTGGCGTGGTGCCAGCTTGGTTGAAATGTAATAGCTTTATCCCATGCCTTTTGCAGTATTTTTTTACGCTGTAGTAAAGCGTGTGCTCGATATCGGTACGCATGATAACCACGTCGCTTTCCGAGATGCCGGCCAAATCGGTTTTGCGATTAAAAGTGTCAAATATTTCCACCGGCTTGTCGATGCATGCCTTGATCCTTGTGCGCGCCGCACTGGGCGTTCGGCCGCCCCAGATGATTATTCGGCCATAGGAATTTAGGTCGATCGGTGTATTTTCAGCGTTTTGTATCTCTTCAATCTCTGGTGACCTGTAGGCTGTAGTATCCAGCAACCGATTCAATGCCATGTACACATCTTTTTCATCTGCCGTCTCGATCCGGTCAAGCTTCTTCATGAATTCCTTATGGCCTACGCTAAGTCGCTCCTGATAGTGGTTGAAGGCCCGGTAGTCCTTAATCATTTGCCTGTATAGCACGCTGTCTCGATACTTTATAACATCGCTGCAGAACTTTTCCAGGGCTGCTGGCTGGTTCAGCCAGACATCTTTCAGGCGCCGGTCTAGGCTATCACCCAGGATGTTTCGCACTTCTTCGAGCTGTTGGGCAAGGCTGCTTTGGCTGCCAGCGGGCGCCAGACTGGCAACCATCGCTTGATACCAGTCAGCCCTTGCCCGCTTGATCGGCGCAACTGCTTGCGTTTTTCTGAGTTGGGCCAACCCGGCCTTCAATTCCGCCAGGGCGGTTGTTTCCTTAATCCAATCTAGTTTGCTGTCTTGGGCAGCGCGCAGCTTCTGTCTTATCTCTTTCAGTTCAGCGGCATCTGGAGCATAGTGTCCAACTGTCAGAACGGCTCTGGCTTTGTTCGTCTGGCCGCTTGCCTGGGCGCTCACATAATCCTCCAGCAACAGGTGTGCTAAGCTGTAGCTGCGGGCCAGTTGCAGCAACTGGCCGAAATTTGGGTCAGACAACAGTGACGTTCCGGATTCCATCAATTGGCGTGCAGCCTGCTCCTGCCCGGCAATCAACGTTGTTTCCCTGACCAGGTCCAGCATGGTTTTTTTGGCGGCCGGTTCATAGTACATTGTGCTGTCATCCAGGATGAACCTGGCGTACTGGAGGGGACTGACGTTGGCTTTGTGCAATTGCAAATACGTGTCAATTATCTCCGGGGCCGCCACCATGGCATCAAACAGCTCCAGCGCTTCCTCTGTGCCGAGCGCCTGGAGCAATTGGTGCGCGGCTTTCCTGTTAACGCCTCTGCTATCCAGCCGCCGCATGCCCGGTGCAACATAAGCCAAATTATCCGGTGTCCGCATGTCGTTGCGCACTAGCGTGTCCAGTATTGGCAACCCGTGCCGGCCGCTGAATGTCTGGTAATGTCGAAGCGCTCCAGACATCAACCGCACCGTGCTGCGCACCGAATCGGCATGCAATTCCAGCAGCGACGCCAAACTGGCCGTGCTTTCCGTTTTCTCGGTCACCAAGAGTTCGCGCTTGAATTCCATGACAAAATCGTCTACGAATCTTTGCGCTACCCCCGCTTCGTTGTCCGCAACCGCATCGGAGAACAGATCAAGCATGGAATTCAGGTGGTCAAGCCGGTGGTTCGCAAAACACTCAAAATAATCAGGTATGTTGACGGTCGCGACGATAAAGTTGATATAGGCGTGTAATTTCCTGCCATGTTCAACTGGGTTCTTGCTCCCGCTGCCAATTACCTGCCCTTCGGTCATGCCCACGCTAGAAGCTTCGTCAGAACTGATCCGTCTCTGGACCAGCTTTTGTATGTTGGGGTCGTGCTCCTTGTCGTCAAGCCAGGTCTCGAACTTGGCGATGCGTTGCCGCAGGGCCGCAACCTTCACTGGGTACTCCCTGGTTACTGTCAGCACGTCAGGTATCTTCCTCTGGATGTCATAATAGCCCGACTGCTCTGGTGCATCGAGCAGTGCTGCAGCCGCATCTTCGTCGATGCCGTAGAGCCGGCTGACCGCTCCTGCAGCAATATTCTTGGCCTCATTCTGCAGGTCCTCCATTAGCTCGTCCAAATCCAGGCGGTCGTCTTTCCTCATCCTGACTGTTGCTGGCAAGCTATTTATTCCAGCATTGGTGCCTGGCAATAGCGCAATACCAGGCTGAAGCAAATGTGGCATAAGCTTTATCCCCCTGGCGCCAAATAATAGCATGGCAGCGGCCCAGGACAGTGGCTGGCACATCATTCTAATCAACCTGGCCAAGCTGCTGTTCTTCATCGGCTTGGCGCACCTGCCGCTTACCCTGTTTGCCTATTTCTCCGGCTGGGAAGTTTTCCTGTCCTTTGTGGCCACCAATGCCATGCTGCTGCTGTTCGGCCTTGCGTTTCTCTTCAAGGAGCCGGGCGGCATTACGCACAAGCATGCCATGACGATATCCGCGCTAGTCTGGCTGCTCATACCGTTGGCCAGTTCCATCCCTTTCGCGCTGTACGGCCTGCCCTTGACCGACGCCTATTTCGAAGCGATGTCCGGCTGGACCACCACTGGCTTTAGCTTCATCGCCGACCCGGCTGCGCTGCCGGCAGCGCTAATCCTGTACCGCAGCTATATCCAATGGATTGGCGGGCTCGGCGTGGTGGTGTTTGCCCTGCTCATCTTCAAGTCGCGCTTCACGCCAGCGCTGTTCCGGACCGAGGGCACGGAATCTTTCCAGCATACCGTCGCCCAGACCGTCAAGAATGCCTGGGTTGCCTACGCAGCTTTCACGCTGGCCGGGGCAGTGTTGTTAGTAATGGCCGGCATTGCGCCGTTCGCCGCCCTCAACCTGGCGATGTCCGCCATCGCTACCGGCGGCTTTATCCCGACCGCTTCCATCGCCGCCATCCCGCTGGCGGCCAAGCTCACGCTGGCTGCCATCATGCTGGTTGGAGCGACTTCATTGGCACTTTTGCACGATTCCTTAAGGCTGCGCCTGCACCGATTGCTGGCCAACAACGAATTCCAGCTGCTCACCGCGTGCGCCGCCCTAGGCACCGTGCTGGTCGCGGCCAACGGCGTGCTGCTGGTTGACGCGCTGTTCCATGCAGTGTCAGCGCTGACTGGCACCGGGTTTGCCACCGCAGACGTGCTGAGCTGGGGCGCGCCGGCCGTGCTGCTGTTGATGCTGCTCATGCTGATCGGCGGCTCGTCCGGATCAACCTCCGGCGCGTTGCGCATCTGGCGCGTAATGGTCCTGGCCAAGTCGGTGTACAGCGCAGTAAAAGGCGTTTTCCTGCCGAGGTTTGCGGTAGTGAAGACCAAGGCCGGCGCGAAAACCCTTACCGACCAGGAAATCATCGAGGTCAGCAATTACTTTTTCATCTATTTGCTGTTCGCCGCGCTGGCCGCGTTCGGCCTGATGCTGTCCGGGCTGGACTTTGCCAGCGCCGCCTTTACTGCGCTTTCCGCCCAAGGGAATGTCGGGATTGCGCCGGTCATTGGCTGGTATGAGCTGAGCGACGGCCCCAAGCTGCTGCTGGCGTTTTCCATGTGGATCGGCCGGCTGCAGGTCTTCCCGGCGCTGATCCTGGCTGCTTACCTGTTGAGCAACAGGAGGTTAAGCGCTTAAGGCCGGCCGACTATATATTACCATGAAAATCGTGATTGTCGGGGCTGGCGAACTGGGCAGGAACCTGGTGCACCAGCTGGTCGGGCACCATAAGGTCATCGTGGTCGACAGTGACAGTGTGGTGTGCGAGGCAATCGCGGCCGAGACGGACGCGACCGTGCTCAAGGGCGATGTGCGCGACCCGGAACTGCTAAGCGAGCTGAAGCTGGACGACGTCGATGCCGTGCTGGCCGTGACCAGCTCGAACGAGATCAATTTCCTGATCGCCAGCTATGCCCGGAAAAAGGGCGTGAACCGGGTCATTGCCCGCGCCTCAGAAGAGCAGTACGCGGCCATCATGAAGGAGCTGGCCATCGAGCCGTTCATCCCGTCCATTTCCGCTGCGGAACGGCTGGCCTTGTCGATCTCCCGGCCCGTGGTGCACCAGCTGGTCACCGAGGGCATCGGCAACCTGGAAGTGTATGACTTGGCCATCCGGGAGAAGCACATCGAGATATTGGACTTCCGCATCCGCACGAAACTGGTGGGCAAGACGCTGGCCGACCTGCCCAAGCATGACATATTTCGCGTGATATCGGTGTTCCGCAAGGGCAGCTTTGTGCTGCCGGACGATCGCTTCCGGCTGGACGAGGACGATTACTTGGTCATCCTGTGCGAGAAGAAGCGGCTCAGGGACGTCATCCGGGTTTTTGAGAAATAGGTGTTGCAGCCTATCGGTACAGCCGCGCAATCGCGATGCCGCCGGCCGGCAGGAAAACCAGGCTGCTGACCACCTGGCTGATGTTGAACCCGAGCGGGTAATCCATGCTGGCAAATACGATGGCCGCGGCCGGCACGATCGCCAGCAGCCATACCAGAAGGCCGAAGCTGTAGCCTTTCTTCACGTAGTTTCCCGTTAGCGATTTCTCCACATACGGGTAGGCGAACGCCATGGTGAAGCCGTACACCCAGGGCATGGCAAAGAACAGCAGCATGAGCGGGCTGTCCAAGGCGCGCATGCCGGGCAAAGTGGCCGGGCTGAAGCTGAATATGGCCTCGAACAGCGTGCCCAGCGCGAACCATATCACGAATATCACCAGGCCGGCCAGCAAGCCGGCTTTAACCAGCTTCACGCTTAAGCTTGGACAGCCGCTATAAGAATTTAACTCCCGCGGACATTACCATTGTATGGACATCAGCAAGGCCATGGCCGAGCAGCTGAATAGGCAGATGAACCGCGAGTTTGCCGCCTATTACAGCTACCTGGGCATGAGCGCGTATTTCGAAAGCCTGAGCCTGAAAGGCCTGGCCAAATGGATGCGCCAGCAGGCCATGGAAGAGCAGGGCCACGCGCTCAAGATATACGATTTCCTGAACAGCCGCAACGGCCTGGTTGAACTGCAGCCCATCCCCGCGGTAGCAGCGCACTATTCCAGCCCGCTGGCTGCGTTCGAGAAGGCGCTGGAGCACGAGCGGGGCGTCAGCGACGCCATCAGCAAGCTGCGCACCTTTGCCCGGGAGCAGGACGACCAGGCGACGGAAGTGTTCTTGAATTGGTTCATAGCCGAGCAAGTGGAGGAAGAGGACGTCGCTTCGGAAATTGTCGACCGGCTCAGGCTGGCCGGTGATTCCAAGGATGGCCTGCTACGTATCGACCACGAGCTCGGCAAGCGCGAGTGAATGGCTGGTTCGCAAGCTGCTAATCCTTGCCGCCGAAGTGGCTGAACGCAATCAGCGCCATAATAACCAGGAAGATGCTGGCCCCGAACATGAGCGTGTCGGCAGCATTTTCCCAGTATACCAGATGCTCCAGAAAAGTGACGCCCATCACCAAAATTATTACTCCGCCCATCTTGGTCTTTAAGTCATGCAAATTGTGGATCTCCAGCCATTTGGGCAGCCGGACGTCAGCGATAAACAGTTCATAGGTGCCCACGGCGAACAGGTACAAGGCGGTTGCGATCAGGAATATGTCCATGATGGAGATGAGCTCCACGCCCAGCACTATTTCGCCGCCGGCAATCGGCATGGCCAGGTGCTGCAGAACCAGAAAGGTCTTGTAGGCGCCAAACAGGAAGGCGGCAGTGGCTGCAACTAGCGAGCAGTAGACGGCAATCAGGGTAAGGTATCGGCTTTTGGACAACAGGGCTTCCATGTGTACCATTAGGATTGGCGCTGCCGCCTTAAATTGCTGCCGCAATTGGATGCAGTAAGCTATTTATTTCTTAGCGCCACAACAGCTGATGGCAAATTACAGTAGGCAGCCGTTCGACGTGATCTTTCCCGATACCAAGGACATACGCCGGGAATTGCGCTGCAAGATGGTGCAGGTGTTGTACTTCCCGGAAAGCGATACCTTCTGGATCGACCCGACCGGCGGCTACGGCGGCGGAGAATTGTGCGGCCACGAAAAGTGGGTGGCTAGGCAATACTTGCGCACCGAACAGCAAGAGCAGCAATACCAGGACAGGCTGGATGGTGTGCGCAGCGCGCAACCGGCCGATTTGATCGCCGATTAGCGTCTGACTCGCTTCTTCAGCATACGCGGCCATGCCAGCTGCACGCTTGGCGCAGTGGCTGTGGCGTACTGGCAGCACGCAGGTGATGCAACGGTTAAACCATTGTAATGCGGCCGCCCATGCCTTAAAATAATTTCCTGGCAACAATCTGCATGCGCAATGTGAAACTGGCCGTGTTGTCCGTATTGCTGGCCATCGGCATAGCGGTGTCAGCCAACGCTGCGTTTGACCTGTCACCCGTGCTTGGCTATCTGCCGCAGCCGCCCAGCAGCTGCACTTCGAGCATCGTTGACGGCTCTTTCAATGCCAATGGGAATGTCAAGTTGTGCGGCAACCAGACTTATGACCTGCCGCTGGGCGCCATAGTCACCGGCGCCGGCACGGTCCTGGACTGCCAGAACGCACGGTTGCGCGGCGCCGGCATTGCCATCGGCATATGGGTAGCGGGCGGCAGCGGCCAGACCATACGGAACTGCCGGCTGGAGAACTATACCCAAGGCATCGCGCTTGGCGCCGGCGTTTCGGAAGTTTCCTTGCTGAACAACGAAATCCGCGCCAACGATGTCGGTATCAACATCGGTGGCGAGCGCGAGGCCATTCCGCCCGTTCCCCCGTCCTTAGGCAGCCACAGCCTGGTCAATAACACGTTGCGTAACAACAAAATCGGGATGGTTTTGCTGGCCAGCCGGCATAACGTGCTGTTCAATAACTCGTTCCTGGGCAACGCTGCCGGGCTGCTGCTGGTTGACACCGACCGCGGTTATAGCCAGGCCAACACCATCTTCGGCAACACTTTTGACGGCGCAGGTATCGATGGCCTGCGCCAGCAAGGCGCGAACCTGGTGATTGTCAGCCTGCCGCTGGCCACCAATCAGTTCTGCTACAATGGCATCGGCAACGCCTATTCGGGCGGCGCGGCTGGCCCGTCATGCAACTCCACGGCCGTGCAGGACGCGCCGGTATGCTTGTCCGCGGGCGCAACCTGCAATCCATCTGCCAGCAATTGCTGCTCCGGCCTGGCCTGCCAGCAAAGCGCATCTGCCTGTGAGGCGAAGAGCTGCCGCGAAACCTACGGCAACAATAAAAAAGCATGCCTGAAGCAGTTCGGCTGCAGCTGGTACGAATTGAACAGCCCGTTCACCTCGTCCTGCACCGGCACCTACCAGGACTGCTCGGCCAGCTCTGCCTGCGGCTGATGCAGCGTGCGGCCCACGCCGCGTTCTTATGCAGCAATTAATATAGTAGCATTACGAACACATCAGTGTGGCCGCTGTAGTGATAATGGTTAGCATGGGGGCCTGTGGCCGTCTGGCAGAAAGCCCCTGGTCCGAGTTCAAATCTCGGCAGCGGCCTTTCCTTCTCTCCTGCTGCAGCAACGGGTAGTTGCCGGTCATGCCTCGGTTGCATCGAAACTATAAATAGCTCCTTTCTAAAAGGTTATTGGTTGTCATGCCCTATCCGCACACGCTTCCCAAGCTGTCCTATTCTTATGACGCCTTGGCGCCGTATATCGACGCGCGCACCATGGAGAT
>JACQOC010000093.1 GCA_016202785.1 Candidatus Aenigmatarchaeota archaeon | reverse complement strand
TCCCAGGTCTGCACCTTGGCGTTCGGTATGCCCAGTTCCAGGATCAGCTGCTTGTACCGGCCGGCTTCGCTTTTGTCGCGCAGCCGTACCAGTATGGCCGACGCCTGGTCATGCAGCCCCAAGACCGATTCGGCTTCCTTCTTGGTAATATAAACCGACTGCGACACCTCGCTGAAGCCGGGCGTGCCGACGATGCCGCGCACCCGATATTCCTTCTCCACGCCGTTGGCAAACCTGATCCGGACCTTTTCGCCTGGACTGACTCCGCCCAAGCCTTCGATCGCCTGGCCGAAGCCGACCGCTCCACCCATGGTGTCTTCAATGGTGCGGCCCGCGATTATTTCGCCCAGCACGACCTCATCATCATGGCCGCCGCTGAGGAATTCGCCCTTGAGCACTTTCGCGCTTACGGTGGTGACGGTCTGGTCGGCCTCCGGGTCCAAGCCAATGATCCTGGCGCCAAACTGCGCGCCGCGGTAGAGTATGGACGCAGGCGCTTGGACATGGGACGAGGAGCCAATCACCCCTGGTACTAAATCTATTTTCTTCCTGGTGCTGGCGGCAAATTCCAGGTAACGGCTGCCGGATTCCAGCCTTGGCTCGATCAGGATGTGGGACGTGGAAGTGTCGACTGCCTCATTCTGGAAGGTGTCGCTCAGGCCGTGCAGGAAGGCCGCGAAGAAGGTCAGGTTGACGTAGGAGAAGGCCAGCAGGAAGACTACCAGCAGCACGATCTTGCGGTCGCGCGCCAGGTCCTTGTACGCTAGGAACGGGATGATCATGCGCTCAGGCCTGCCTTATCCCTGGCAGCCACACCAGGCTAAACTTGTGCATGTTGCTTGCCCGGCCTTGGGCTGGCTTTGCGCCTTCTCCAGAGCACCACAGCGATGGCGGCCAGTAAAACGACGGCCAGCAGGATAGTGCCAGACGAATCTTGCGCCGCAACTGATACGTCGAAGTTTTCCGCCAACACGTGTTGGCCGCGGTCATCGGCATAAGAAACGGCGATGTTGCAGGTGAAGGAGCCGGCCTGCCTGGCCAGCAGCTGGTCAAAAACCGCCGGGGCATCCTCATCCTTCTTCAGCTGGCCCAGGAAGGCGCGCTTGGCCTGCCGGCTGAACGGGCAGGTCAGGTTGGCCACGATGGAAGAGGCGTCACCTTTCCCGACGTTTTCCAGCCGGACCACAGCGGTAAACGGCTGGCCGGCCAGGATGGCAGGGCCGGAAGCAGACGCTATCTTTATCGACTGGATGTTGACCGTTCCGGCATTCACCACGCGCACGCCCAGCGCCTGCTCCGTTGAAAGCGCATGGCCCTGGTCGTCCTGGTAGGAGAGGGCAAAAGGTAAGGAATGCGAAGTTGCCGCAAGCGAAGATGCGGCCAGGAAGTCGAACAGCAGCGTTTTGGTTTCCCCGGGGTCAAGGGTTTCGAGTGTGCGCACGGAACTGCCCAGCGCGATGAAGTCCGGAGAAGTTGCTTGCACTTTCACTTGCCGGGCCGGGCCGCTGCCGATGTTGGTGACGGCCAGCAAAGCGGGGAATTGCTGGTCCGGGACGATCTGGTCCAGGCCTGCGGACAGGCTGGAGAAGACCAGGTCGGGCGTTCCCACCACCTTGACGTCAATCCTTTGCCGGATTTCGGTGTCGCCCGAATAGAGGCGCACGAAGGCCGGGTAGACCGCGCTGGCCGCCCCTGATTCTACGGACAGGAAATAGGTGTTGCGGTCGGTGCAGCCGGCGCACAGTTTGCCCTGCCAGTCCTGCTTGGTAGCTGATTTCAGCACCAAGGGCCGAGCGGCGTCAAGCACGACCGAAAACTGGCTGCTTTCCATCCCGATGTTGTTGAACAGCCGGACATCGATGGTAATGTCCTGCCCGGGCTGGGCCGGCTGGGGGTCAACCTGGTCCACCAAAATGGCCGGCAGGCCGGATGCTGCGTATTGCGCTTGGGCCAAAGGCACGAAAGATGCGGCTAAAGCCAGCAGTGCCACAACCATCAAGCGCGTCCACGCGTTGCTCATGGCCTATTCATGCCGGGCCAAACATAAAAGGCTTGCGGCCAGGGGATACGTTGGTACGACGGCTGTGCTTTCCACGGCATACGGCCGCGCCACACAATGGTCAAGGGAATAAAAATGGCCTGCAGCCTATATAGTATATATCACCGGCCGGGCGGTTATTGCGCTTGCGGCCGGCAAACGGGAGCTAAACAATGGCTAGGAAAGACTATTACGAGATATTGGGCGTCGGCAAACAGGCCAGCCCGGAGGAGATAAAAAAGGCGTTCCGGCAGCTCGCCCGGAAATGGCATCCGGACGTGAACCCGGGCAGTAAGGCGGCAGAAGAGAAATTCAAGGAGATCAACGAAGCGTTCCAAGTGCTGAATGACCCGCAGAAGCGGCAGCAGTATGACCAGTACGGCCATTCTGCGTTCCGGCCGGAAGACTTTGCCGGCTTCCGGGCGTCCAGCTTCGAGGAAATTTTCCGGGATTTAGGCTTTGGCGACATCTTCGGCATGTTCGGCCAGCGCAATGGGCCCGAGGATGGCGGCGATTTGCGCCAAGCGGTGCAAATAACGTTGGAGGAGGCCTTTACCGGCACGGCGCGCAAGCTGGAGATAGACCAGCATGAACGCTGCCCGGCCTGCAAGGGGACCGGTGCCCACCACGGCCAGCTCAAGGAGTGCGCAGACTGCGACGGCACCGGCGAAGTGCGCAAGGTGCAGCGCAGCGTTTTCGGCCATTTCGCGCAAGTCATGCCGTGCGGCAAGTGCCACGGCCTGGGCAAAGTTGCGGAAAAACCGTGCCACGACTGCCAAGGGGATGGCAGGGTGCGGCGCCGGAAGCGGCTGGAAGTAAGGGTACCGAAAGGGATAGATGACCAGCAGTATTTGCGCGTGGCCGGGGAAGGCGATTCCGGGGAAAGGGGCGGGCAGGCCGGCGACCTGTTCGTGCTGGTGCGCGTGAAAGAGCACCACATATTCGAGCGGCACAATTCCGACCTGTTCTGCAAGACGTCCATTGACCTGGCTACGGCCATGCTAGGGGGTGAAATAGAAATCCCGACCATCAGCGGCACGGCCAAGCTGAAAATACCCAAGGGCACGCAAAGCCATAGCGTGTTCCGGCTGCGCGGCCAGGGCATGCCGCACGTGCATTCCGACAAGCGCGGCGACCAGTTGGTGAAGGTTGCCGTCGCCATACCGCACAGCCTGGGCCGGGAGCAGGAGGAGGCCATAAAGAAGCTGTTTGCGGCCAGGAACGCCGAAACCGGCAAGGGCTTCTTCGAGAAGCTGCGCGAGATATACGGCAAATAGTAGCCTATTTAAGCGCAAAGCCATTCAGCATAATATGGAAGTTGTCCGGCAAACTTGCGACGTTTTGGTCATCGGCGCCGGCGCGGCCGGCCTGCGCGCGGCCATCGCGGCATCTGACCTGGGCCAGGACGTGCTGCTGCTTGGCAAGTCAAAGCATGGCGACGCGCACACCAACCTAGCTACCGGCGGGGTAAACGCCGCCCTGGCGACGGTGGACAAGGACGATACTTGGGCCGTCCACGCGGCCGACACGTTGCGCGAAGGCGAGCATTTGGCCGACCCCAGGCTGGTCGAGATATTGTGCCAGCAGGCGCCGGCCGCGATAACCGAGCTTGCCGACTGGGGCGCAAGGTTTGCCAAAGGCCAGGACGGGAGACTAATCCAGCGCTTCTTCGGCGCGCACACCTTCCGCAGGACCTGCTTTTACGGGGATGAGACCGGCATGGAGATGATGCGCGTGCTGGTCGGGCAGGCGGCCAAACGGAACATCCGGACCCTGGAAAGCGTTTTCATCTTCAAGCTGCTGGCCGGCAGGGACGGCATTGACGGGGCAGCTGGCCTGGACCTGGCCAGCGGCAAGGTGCTGGTGGTCGGGGCAAGGGCGGTCGTGTTAGCTGCCGGCGGCTATTCCCGCATTTATTCCATCTCCTCGTCGCGCGCCTTTGAAAACCTGGGCGACGGCGTGGCGCTGGCATTTGATGCCGGCTGCACGCTGGCCGACCTGGAGATGGTGCAGTTCCATCCGACCGGCATGGTCTGGCCGAAAGCGATGGAAGGCATTTTGGTGACGGAAGCGGTGCGCGGGGAAGGCGGCATCCTCACCAACCGCAAGGGTGAGAGGTTCATGCAACGCTATGACCCGGAACGCATGGAGCTGAGCGCACGGGACGTCGTGGCGCGGGCCATTTACCACGAGATTATCGACGGCAACGGCACTGAGCATAACGGCGCCTGGCTGGACATCTCCTTCCAGCCGGCCGCTTATATCCAGGAACGGCTGCCGAAAATGGTGCAGCAGTTCCAGGATGTTGGAGTTGACATCACCCAGCAAAAGATGGAGATTGCGCCGACCGGCCACTACTCAATGGGCGGCGTGGTGATCGACGCCAACTGCAAGACGTCTGTTGCCGGCTTGTTCGCGGCCGGGGAAGTGACGGCTGGCGTGCATGGCGCCAACCGGCTGGGCGGGAATTCGCTGGCCGAAACCGTGGTTTTTGGCAAGATCGCGGGCCAGCAGGCCGCCAAGCATGCCAACGGCCGGCCGGAGGCTAAACCAGAAGCGGTAACAGCATTGGCCGAATTGCGCGACCTGGACGGGGCCGGCCAGGAACGGCCGGCAGGGCTGCAAGAGCAGGCGCAGCAGCTCATGTGGCGGCATGCCGGCATCGTCCGCGACCGGGCCGGCCTGGAAAAGGGGCTGGAGCAGCTGCTCAGACTGAAGGCCAGGCTCAATGGCGCCAAGGCACCCTCCATGCAAGGCGTTGCGGAACTACTGGACGCGCGCAACGTGCTGTTATGCTCGGAACTGGTGCTGCGCGCCGCGCTGCAGCGGGAGGAAAGCCGGGGCGCGCACTACCACCAGGACTTCCCGGAGCAGAAAGATGGCTGGCGCAAACGGCTCGTATGCAGCCGGCAGGACGGCCGCATGGCCTTCGGCCAGGCCAGCTTGCCGGAGCCTGGGCCAGAGGTCAGGGACGCGTTAACAGCAACCGGCAAGGCCAGGCACAAGCCGCTGGAATAGCCGGCCAGGCCGGGTCAAATGTACTTCTCGAAATGGACGTTTTCTTTGGGGAAGCCCAGGCTGGCGCAAAGCTGCGCGACTTCGTCGACCATCTTGACCAGGCCGCAGATGTACAGGTGCTGGCCTTCGTGCTTTAGGTTCTTTTTCAGCCAATCCTGGACATAGCCGGTTTCGCCGTTCCATTCCGGCATGGGCCGGCTCAAGGTCGGGACAAAGGTGAAGTTCGCATGTTTTTTCGCCAGGTCTTCCCACAGCTCCCGGTAGTAGATGCTGGCCTCATGTCTAACCCCGAATAGCAGGCAGGCCTTATGCGGGAAACCGTTGTCCAGCAGCTGCTGGATGATCGGCTTTACCGCAGAAATGCCGGTGCCAGTGGCGACAAAGATGGCGTCGGCCGCAAGGTCATTAGACGCGATGAAATGCCCGAACGGGCCCATTAACTGGAACTTAAAGCCGGGCTTGACCGCCTGCAAGTAGGTGGACACGTAGCCGCCCTCCACCCGCTTGATGCAGAACTCCAAATAGCGCTGTTCGGAAGGTGGCGAAGCGATGGAATAAGACTTCACCTTGAAGCCGCTGTCCTTGGGGACATAAAAGTTAACGAACTGGCCGGCCTGGAACTCGATCGGCTTTGCGGTCTTGATGCGCAGCACGTAGACGTCGCTGCTTATGGCGAAGTTTTCCAGCACTTCCGCGTCAGCCTTTATCGTCACGGCCATGAGAATGATAAGATAGCAGGCGCATAAATACGCCTTCTGGCAGGCTAGCCGCTCATTTCCAAAAACAGTTCCTTCGGGTTCTTCTTGATGCGCTTGATCAGCCGGGACGGGCCGATGACGGTCAAGCCCCGCTTCTTGCCGATCACCAGCTCGATGAAGCTGTCCTTGATCCGGGCCAGCGGATGGTCGGCCGCGCTGGCCGGCAGCTCTAGCGAACTGAGCTCGATGCCGCTGAACTTGTCCGATATTTTCTTCATGGTCTTCTCGATCAGCTCCGCTTCGTCAGTCGCGGACAGCTTGCCGTCGATCATGACGATGGTGTTCCTTTCCACTTCTTTCATGACCTCCTCTATCCCTTCCTCCTTGAGCTTCTCGTACGGCAGGAACTTGATCTTGAGGTTCATGGCCTACTTGACGGTCTTAAGGACGGTCTTGTACAGCTCCTCCATATTATAGCCGGTCTTGGCCGAGATGCCGATGGTTGGATACTGCGGGAACGCTTGCCGGATGCGGTGCGCGTTGGAGTTCTTGACGTCCAGCTTGTTGGCAACGATGATGACCGGGATATTTCTCGCCTCCAGGTTGCCCAGGATGGTGACGTTGACCTGGTCGACCGGGTCTTCGGCAGAGTCCATGACGACCAGCACCAGGTCCATCCGGTCCAGCCACTTGATTGACTCAATGACGCCCTTGGTGGCTTCCTTGGCGCGCTGCTTGGCCGCCTTCTTGGTCATGCCGTACTTGAGGAAGTCCTCAAAATCGATCTTGGTGGCAATGCCCGGGGTATCGACCAGGTTGAAGGTCAGCTGCTTGCCGTTGACCTTCATTTCCACGTGCTCCTTGCTTTGGATTTCGCGCGTCTCGTGCGGCACCTGCGAGACCTTGCCCAGCTTCTCGCCAGTAAAGTCCATGCAGATGGCGTTGGCCAGCGTTGTTTTCCCAGAATTCACCGGGCCGTACAGGCCGATTTTCAGGTCGCCCCTGGTCTTGAACAGCGCGGCCAGCAGCTTCTTCAGGCTGGCGTGCCAACGCCGCAGATGATGCAGAACCATTTAGGTGTAATTGTATCGCCGCATAATAAATTTTCCGTGGCCGGGACGGCTGGCGGATAGGATTTAAACCCGGTCGGCCATACCTTATGCGTGGGGTCGTGAGGCAACGGCAACCTGGCGCGCTCCAGTTCGGTCGATTGGAGGCCTGAAGCAAGATGAAGAGACGCGCTCATCTGGGTTCGAAATTGCGGCCGGCAAGTGCCGGCCAGCAGCGGGCATCCCAGCGACCCCACTTTTCTTTTTACCCGGCCCGGCTGGTCCGGCGTGGTCAGGAAGCGGTTACCTGCACATATCCGGTTTTGGCTTCCATGGTCATCTGGTAGCTGCCTTCACTGGTCGGGATGGTGCCGTTCAAGGTAGCTATGGACAGCGCGGTGACATTGGAAACTGCCTGGCCGGTGCGCAAGTTCAGGATCACGCTGCGGCCGATGATGGCCGAGCTTTCCACCCCGCCCGGGATGTAAACCTGGGTCTGCACTCTTGCCCCCGAACCTTGGGAAAAGACCAGGTCAGCGGTCTTTGCGATCCTTTGCACCGCATTTTCGGCATAGGATATGGACAGTTCTTCGCCCGCCCGCGCTTGCAAGGAGCTGACGTACAGCCAGACCGGTATTAGGAAGGCAAGCACGATGCCGACGATGACCATGTACTCGAAAGCGGCCTGGGCGCGCATCTTTATCTATGCGGCTGCCGCGTTATAAGCGGTATGCAGGCCTAGCTAACGGGGTAAAAATAAAAGAAAAAGGGACGGATGTTTAACTCACAGCGCCGCTCAGAGAGCCGGTGCTGGTGAACGTGAGCCCGGTGTCAGTATTGGTGTATGTCACCGTCACAGTGCCAGAATAGGCCGAGCCGGCAGTTCTGCTACTAAAGTCAGCAGCACCGGTTCTGAAGGTCGTCTGGTTGTTCACGGTCATATTTGCCGGAGCTGGGGTAAGGCTAGCTGTGGTGCCGGATATTGTAGCACTCATCGCGGTAACGGTTATCCTAGAACCAACCGCATTGCGCAGAAGCACCGTTAACTGTCCTCCCGAGCTCAATGACCAGCCGCCTGTAGGCACCGTGAAGCCGGTGAATCCAGAGGCGACTTGTGTGGTGGGCGGGCTGAACACGTTCAGATAGTAGAGCGCGGCCGCAACTATTATTATTATGATGATGGCCCATCCGTAGGTCATCAGGTACTCCATTGCGGCTTGCGCTTTTCGGGTTGTGCCCATGCTTTACCTAATTTATCTATTGTCCACACCCTCTTATATACCTTGGCTGGGCGGAAAACTAGCCAGGTGACGGGATCAGGGAGCCAAACGCTGCGTCGATGCCGAAGGAAGCGGCAAAATAGATGGCAAGGCACAAGGCCATCAGCACCGGTATGTACTTGATGCCGGCCTTCTCCTTGCCG
>JACQOC010000010.1 GCA_016202785.1 Candidatus Aenigmatarchaeota archaeon | reverse complement strand
GAATACGAGCCGGAGCAGTTCCCCGGGCTGGTATACCGGATCACGGAGCCGCGCGCCGCGGCTTTGATCTTCGGCTCCGGCAAGATCGTGTGCACCGGCGCCAAGAACATCGAGATGGCGAAACTGGCGATAACCAAGGTGGTGTCGAAAATCCGCGAGGCGGGCATCGATGTGCCGCGCAATTATAGCGTCGAGGTGGAGAACATCGTGGCCAGCAGCAAAATTGACGCCAAGCTGAACCTGGAAGAAATAACCTTCTCGCTGGAAAACGCGGAATACGAGCCGGAGCAGTTCCCCGGGCTGGTTTATAGGATCAGCGAGCCGCGCGTCGCGTTTTTGCTGTTCAGTTCCGGCAAGATAATCTGCACCGGGGCCAGGAACGTCAGCGACGTTGAGACGGCATTATACAAGCTCAAGGAACGGCTGGAAGGCATCGGCATCAAGGTCAAGCCGGTCATCAACAAGCCGGAAAACGTCAAGGCTTAGTATTTTTCATTCCAACCGAATTGCCCCTTTTCCAGTCAGCCGTTCTGCGGTTGGTTCAACCGGTGAAAAGGCTGAAACGCTGGCAAAAGATTTGTGTGCTAACGTAAAGCCAAACGGGTCGGCAATCAGATCTTGCGTTGGCCCTTGCCCAGGACGTCTTTCCACTGCCAGTTGAATTGCCGGATCCGGCTGGAACGGCCGAAGCCGCAGTGCGCGCAGTAACGATGGGAAACGTGATAGGCATGCTTGCCGCAGCGGCGGCAGATGGTGTGGCTCTTCTTCTGCCGCTTGCCCATGGACGGGGATCCTTTTGCTGGCATATGTCACCTAAGTAATAATCTCTATGCAGGCAAGTATATAACCTTTCTGCGGCAGAAGCGCTATTCACCAACTATGCTCTCTGCTTCCGGTCTGGTCGCTAGGCAGTCTGGCCGTTAGGTTGTCCAAATAGCTTGCCACATCCACTTTTTCGCGTTCTGTCATTTCATATTCCAACGGTATGGCGCGTGCCAGCAGTCCGATGGCCAGGGCTCGGTTGCCCTTCTCCCATTCCTTATAGGACAGATCGTGGAGCAGATCGCCGTCGTTAACTTCTTCGTTTTCAATGAGCCTGTCCAGTTCGGCCAAGGCCTGAACCGCTTCCATGTTCAATGCCGAGAGTAGCGCCTCCGGCATGCCGTCGCTGAGGCTGCGCAATTTCTTTGGCTGCAAGTGTTTGTTATAGTCAACTTTATAGCCCTGGATTTCCAGATAGTCCAAAAACTCTTCCCGCTGTGCGGCAAACGCTGACCGTTCTCCTTCTTGCACATCCGGCCGATAGCCAAGCAATTTCCGCACACTAGGTCTGAAGCCGGCATCCCATGCGGCCGCCAAATACTGTTTTGCCAGGTCCAGCCGCGTGTCACGGATCAGGCCGAGCAAGAGCTCGGTCAGGAAATAGTTGCCTTCGCGCCGCTCCTCCTTCGGCAGGCCTCTTTCTTTATCCCGCACCGCGCGCGCTACCGCCAAATAGTTCTGGGCTGCCTTTTCCCTCAGCTCCAGCGGCGTATCCATAGAATCGAGAACGCGTTCTTGAAAATATACATCCACATCTCTATAATCGCCGGCCAGCTCGAGCGCGAAATCGCGGCGCAGGCTGGCAGGCAGATGGTAGATTTCCTGCGGCAGATCCAGCACCTGCGTCTTCTCGTCCAGGATGGACAGGGACGTTGCCAAGTAGCCACCCAAGCTGCGATTCATATCTAACCTGCGCGGTTTGCTTAAAAAAACCATGTGTTACATGGCCATTACGCCGTCCGGCCATCAACTCTGCTAGCCCAATCGCAGCGCAAAGAAGCCCTTTACTTCTCCGGCGATATGTAGACGATGTTGTCGCCCCGGATCAGGACTTTGCCCATGTTCATTTCCTTCTCGCCCTGCACTTTCGCATCGTCCATCCATATATTGATATGGCTGTCGAAGGCCTTCAGGACGCCAGAAATCGTCTCGCCGAACTTGGTCCTTACCAGTATCTTCTTCTCCAATGCCTGGCCCAAAACATCAAGGGGCCGCTGCATGCTTTCGCTCATGGATATAACTGCGCGGCATAAATATTTAAACGCGACTGGACGCACGTTCTTAAAGAACGGTAAGCATATGGCCAAGCGCACCAAAAACGGCAATGGCGAAGATTTACAACTGCTGCTCATGGCCGAGCAGTCCATCTTGTCCAAAGAGCGGACCGTACTCTCCTTCATGCGCACCGGCCTGCTGTTCATCGGCATCGGCACCAGCCTGGTCGCGTTCTACCTTGCCCACACCGGCCTGGCCGCGGCCATCGGGCTGGTGATGGTGGCGTTCGGCATCGTGGAAGTGGCCGAATCTATACGGCGCCTGCTGCGCTACAAGCGCAAGATGAAGTCGCTCCGGCAACGGCTCGGCATCTCGATGGAACAATACTTGTGACGCGGCTTAGAGCCGGCCGGCCGCCGCAATTCTGCAACCGAGCGCTCATTTGCCGTAATAAACCTTGCGCACCGGCCACGATATCTCGATCTTTTCCTTGTCGAACCGGGCCTTCAGCGCCTTGATGAACTCGTGCGTGATCCGGCCGCGCTGCTCGAAGTCGTCCATCACCAGCACAATCCGGAAGTTGATGTTGGAGTCGCCGAAGGTGTGGAACCGGACCGCAGGTTCGGCACCCTTCACCAGGCCGGCCATGCCCTTCTGCGCCTTGCGCGCCACGTCCAAAGCGGCCTTCTCAACCCGGTCGAGGTTTGAATCGTACGCCACGCCGCATTCAATCCGCAGCAGGTTGGTGCTGTCCGGCAGCGAGTAGTTAGTGATCACGCTCTCCGCCAGCCTGGCGTTCGGCACGATGACGATGGTGTTGTGCAACGTCCTGATCCGCGTGGAGCGCCAGCCGATGTCCTCGACGAACCCGGAGATCGTGCCGTTCTCCACCTCGATGAAATTGCCGACGCTGACCGGCTTGTCCGACAGGATATGCAGGCCGGCAAAGAAGTTGGTCAGGGTTGACTGCAACGCCAGGCCCAGCGCCAGGCCGCCCAGGCCTAAGGCGGCGATCAGCGGCGTTATTTCGACGTTGAAATAGCCAAGAATGGTAATGAACGCGATCAGGTAGATGAAAACCGCTATGACTTTGCTGATCAGTCTGGGCATTTTTTCATAGCGCCGGCGCACCTTCAGCCAGTGGCTTACCAGCACCTCCGCAATTCTTGACACCATCAGTGCCACCAGCAAGACTGCGGCGGTAAAGAACACCTCGTCAAGCCACACCGCATACGGCGCCAGGATGGGCAGCTGTTTCGCCGCGAAATACAGGCCGGCCAGCATGATCAGCAGGTAGAGCGGCCGCTCGATGATGTGCAATATGGCGTCGTCCAGCTCGCTCTTGGTCTTGGCCGCCAGCTTCTTGGCGTAGTTGCGCAGCACGAAGTCAAAGGCGGTAGCAACGATTACCGCAGTTGCCATTATCGAAAGGAAGGTGGTATACTCGTTCTGGAACAAGACCTCGAGCGCCATATCTAGAGATGTGATGCGTCGCTATAAAAACCAGCCGCTACGCGGCTATGGCGCTCGCCACCACCAGGCACGGGGTCGGCAGCTTGCTGCTCGCTATCTTCAGCGCCCGTCTGGCCAGCGCTTCATGGTTCTGGTTGCAGCGCACCTCGACGATCGCGCTGCCCTTGAACACCCTGGCAGCTGTTCCGACTGGCCGGCCGAAGGCCAGCCGCATGCCGGACTGGAAGCGGTCCGCTCCCGCTCCGGTGGCCAGCATGTTCTCGCGCAGCACGTGGTGCGGGAACACCAGTATCTTGGCGAAATAGGCGTCCTTGCCCATGGTCTTGTCCAGGTTCTTGTTCAAGCTCACTCTGGTCGCCTCCAGCGCATTGTGCCGGATCTGCACGCTGCGCGCCGCCACCAGGTAGAGCCGCAGGCTGAACTGCTGCTTGGCTGAGCCCACTTCGAAACGGTGGATCTTGCTCTCCGGGATGCCTTTGACGTAGTCCTTGCTCTTGTTGGCCCTGCTCTTGCGCGTGTACGGCCGCTTGAAATCCCGGTAGCACTTGGCTGGTCGCAGGCTCATAATATCACTAGTAACTTAGTTCATTTGCAGTATATATATTTATAGCCTTGCTCGCATTCAGAAGCAGGCGTTGACCAGCTATGCCAAATATTTTGGCTGTGCATCTCATTTGATTAAGAATTCTTCGGCCGGCATGCTGCTTAATGCGTTTAATATTTCATATGCAGGGCCGAACCGCTCCATTTTGCCGTCAAAATAACCTGTAGGCCTAAGGAAATTTTCAATTCTCCTTGCCAATTCCGGCGACGTGTCGCCTACGTTGTTAAGGAACCCGCTCCTCCTTTCTGTTGCCTGCAGGCTACGCATGTTATTGAAATCAGTAAAATCGCCAACCCCACTGGCCAAGTACCATAGTTGCAGATCCAAAAGATATTCCACATGTTCCTGAATCTGGATCACGCTAAGTTCGAAGTCAGTGATAAACGTCGTCAACTTACCGTCAGGCGTCAAAAGATGTGCATATTCGTCTGCCATCTCATTGTGGGCGACACCGTTGGCGAGCATCACCATTTTGGCAAATAGATATGGGAAATGGGCATCCTCAGCAACTTGCTTCCTTGCTTCTACGCTTCTTTTAGTCTCACCCAATCTGAGCAAATGATTCTTGTACAGGGACCACATAGGGTCGCCCATTCGCGCATTGTATGTCAACGCGTGCCCAGTTAGATGTTCTACCTTTTCCAAGAAATCGGAATTCAAAAAATCGACCTCATCTTTCCATCCTTTCTGTACAGATTCTAGCAGCGTTTTGAGCGCTTCGGGTTTCTGTGGCTTATTATCAAGCCCAGGCTGAAACTCATAGAAAGCAGTCCTTTGACCTTCATTGTCCTCAAAATAGCCCAGCGGTTTTTCCACAGCAATGCGAATCTTATCATCCTCATACTGCGCCAGTTTCGAAAGCGCTCTTGTGATAGATATGTCTCGAAGCGACATGTTGCCGCCCTGCGGAAACTGTTCGGGAAATTTCGTTTCCGCTTCTGCCCGATGCTCGTCCATTTGCCGCTCTTTCTTGGCCACATAGGGTCCTGATCCATCGCTAGGATAGATGACGCAGGTTTTTCTTGATGTTTTTCCAGCAAGTGGCCTGGACTCTCCGCCGCTATAACGTCCGAGATTGCCTGCATATTCCGGATAAAGATAATACTGCCCGATTCCGTCTGCCGACGGAGTTTTCACCAGTTTGAGTAAATCCGTTTCCATCATTCGTGCTCACCAGCTTCCCATCTTATCTAAGCTTAGGTATCTTT
>JACQOC010000092.1 GCA_016202785.1 Candidatus Aenigmatarchaeota archaeon | reverse complement strand
GTTGCCGTTGCCGCAGTCGACCAACAGGCTGGCAGGCAATGCGGAGGCTGCGACCGTCAAAACCGCCCGCTGCAGCGGGAACACGCTGGTCGGCTGCGCGTACATCAGGCAGCCGGGCGTGCCCTGCGGCAGCTCCCAGACGCTGGCAGTTGCGGTTGCACATGCCATGCCATTGACGGTAGCAGTAAGCTCGTAGTCGCTGGCCTCGCTGTAAGTGCATGCCGCTTGGCACGAGCCGGAATTGAAATGACAATTTTCGGCCTGCACGAAGTTGCCGTTGCCGCAGTCTATGTCCGCTTTTCCCGGCGCGGCGGCCAGGCCGGAATAGGATAGGGTAACTTTGGCGGCGGTGCGCGACTGGGCGGAGAGGTTAAGCGTGGGTGGGGTGACCGACAACGCGCACCGGGGTGAAGCGCTGACCAGCACCTGCGCCTGGCCGCAGCTTACGGCCTGGCCAGCTATCGCTGCCGTCACGATAAAGGTGCCTTCCGCCGAATAAACACAAGGCATGCTGCAAGAGCCGCTGGTGCCAGAGCAGCCGGCAGCGCCGCCGGAGAAGCCATTGCCGCAATTGACGGTTATCAGCGACGGAGTCGAGTTCAGGTTTCGGTAGGTCACATTTATTTGCGCGGTTCCGTTGCCGCTTATGGCCGCTGGGACTGCGGTAAGCGAGCAGAACGGCTGGTTGACGGTCAGCGCTGCATCCGTTTTCTCGTAACTTACCGCGCTGCCGTCGGTGTTAGTGACGGCAAGCATGGTGCCTGGCTCGGGCAGCAATAGCGTGGTGCTTTCGCCTTGCCGGCCAAGCGCCTGGACCATAATGCCGGCCAGCTTGGTGCCGGAAGGAATACTTCCGGCAAGCAGCCGCAGCTTGAATTTGAGCAGGCCGGTGGCATTCCCCAAATCCAGCGCCTCGACCGCATAGTCTTGCGAGGTTACACCCAGCACGCTGATGATGGTCCTATCGTACGTGACCTGCACCGTGTCCAGCAGGTTCAGCGGCACTTCCGGAAGGCGGGCCAAGGCCAGCGTTACCACGCCATTCTGGCCGGCATCGATGCCGGCCGGCGCTTCCAGCGCCAATCCGATGGGCCGGGAAATTTCAAAGGCGCGGCTTTTCCTGACCGTTTCGCTGCCGTCGGCATTCACGGAAAAATAGCAGACCTGTTTCTTGCAGGCCCCGTCCAGGCAGCTGACGCTGCCGGATCTTCCAGCGGTATAATCCTGCTTGTTGAGGCTGCACGGTTGCCCGGCCCGTATCACCTGGTAATGCGTAGTGTTGCACTCCGTACAGGCCAGCTGGAAGGCCACCTCGGCCGGTGCAGCCGTGGTGGTGCCGTCCGGGCTGATGCTGGTTGCCGGCACCGTGCCAATCCTGATTATGCCAGGCACCACTTCGCTCTCGATAATGCTGCCAACGGTATTGCTTACCCGCGCCTTGCCGTAATGGCCGGCCAGTGACGCGGACTGGCCTTTGGCACCAAGGGCGGTGAACTTTATTGTCGCCATCTTGTCGTTCTGCTTGAAGTCGCGGTCAGCCTCCAGCCGGAAATACAGGTAACCGGCCCGGTTGGCGTAGGCCAGGTTTTGAATGTAGGAGACTTTGTATGGGGCTTCCGCCGCCACTGAATCGATGCGGATGACGTCTGGGTCGAACACCAGCGGCCAGCTGTACAGGTCCAGGCTTTTGATGCCCGGGGACGGCATGCCGGCCGTTGCTAGCGCGAGTTCGCCGGTCCCATTCGCCTTGACCACGGCCGAGCTGATGACAATGGCCGGGCCGGTCGGGATGACGACAAAGGTGCAGCCGTACAGGTAGGCAAGATGGATGGCAGCGAATTGCTCGTCTGAAAAGGAGCCGCTCGACCGCCTGCCGACCTGCCAGCTGCTGGCAGCGGCTGACTGCTCGTTGGATTTTATGACGCCGTCATTGTTCTCGTCATAGGCGTTAAGTGTGCCTTCATTTCCGGCGATGATGGCCGGGCAATCGAGGCGCGGATAGCTGCACTTGAAGGCCGACCAGTTGGCCAGGTCGGCTGTTTCGGCCTGGCTCAGCAGGTTTGAGTAGTAATAATGCTTGGAGTAGTAAAGGTCGGTGCTGGACAGGTTGCGGTCGCCGTCGCGGTCGAAGATCGTTACCAGGTGCCGGTTCTGGCCCGTTGCGTAAAGCGCTGCGCAAGCGGACGGGCCTTCCACCTGCTCCGGCCGGTAGGCCATTATCTGTTTTGCGGTCCGGTCTTGGTTTCCGGCAAAATCCGCCTGGCTGTAGCCGGTAAGGCTAAGATTAATGGCGCCGGGCACGGTTGTTGCGGCGGTTATGCGCCTGGGATCTGAAGCGCTTTCCACGGTTGCCTGGCCGCCAGCCACTTCCCAGCGGTATGATTGCCGGATGTTGTCGGTATGGCACTCGGTTTTGGCAGCCGAGCCGTTGGCATTAAGGATAAGGATGAAGCTGTCGCACACGAAGTCCAGCGGCGCGGACGCGACCGCGATGTCCGCAAAGGCCTCGAAGCGGCTGCCGCTTTCCCAGCCATCAAACACTTCCAGCTTGAGCCGGGCAGTGCCAGGCTGCTTGGCGTCCAGGGTAATGGTCTGCCGGTTGGTCAGGCCTCTGACGGCCACGGCGTCGCTGCCGTTAGCCAACGACCAGCGGTACGACCTGGCGAATTGGGAAGCAATGGCGGTGCATTGCATGGTCTTGCTGCTGTCGGTTCCCGGATACTCCAGGCCGTTGCGTATGCAACTGATGCTGGCATTGAGGCCAGCCGCAATGGTTATGCGGTCCGGCGTGCAGGCCTGGCCGCGCACCGTGCCGGTGACGTTGTAGGCCACAATCATGCTGGCCTGCTGGTAATTGTAGCAGTCAACGCTGCAGGAGCCGGACGCCCCCTGGCAACCGTAGCCATAAGCGGTATAGCCGTTGCCGCAGCTTACCAGGACGGTGCCGCTGCCGGCGGCGTCGATGCCGTTGTAGGACACGTTGATTATTGGCCGGCCGGAGGCGAACAGCGTGTCCGGCACTGCGCTGATCACGCAGGAACCGGACGCCGCGCCGGCAACCGTCACGTTGGTCGGCGAGCATTGGACTCCCTGGATGGTCGTTCTTGCCGTGTACGTGGCGTTGGCCAGCGCCTGGGTGTATTTGCAGACTACCGAGCAGGTCCCGTTGGCGCCGCGGCAGTTTCTAGCCGTGGCGGTCTTGCCATTGCCGCAGCTGATGGAAACCGCATCGCCGGACGGGTTCAGTTCGGTATAGCTGACCGTTATGTTCGCCAAGCCGGAAATCGATAAGGATGCTGGGTTGGCCGCAAGGTTGCAATTTCCAGCGGCTTCAGAAATTCCGGAAACGGACAATAACGCCAGGCCAAGCACGGCGCAAAGAAAGACGCGTTTGCCCATATGCTTATTATTGGAATTTGCCCAACTTAAATAGCGGAAATGCATGCTCCCCCTCGATTATATCGCCAAATTGATAATGGTGCTGGTGGTAGTGGCGGTGGTGGTCATGCTCATGGTAAGCTTTTCCATCGACATCCCAAAGGCCATCGACAGCTTCTGGAAAAAGCCGG
>JACQOC010000091.1 GCA_016202785.1 Candidatus Aenigmatarchaeota archaeon | reverse complement strand
GTATCAGCATGACAGTTGGGAAGAAGAACAGGAAGAACAACGCGTGGAAATCGCTCTCAAAGTTGTAGCAGTTCACGAAATTGCAATTGATGTTCAGGAAATCGATCAGCGTTTCCACGACGTCCAGCGCCATACCCAGTAAATAATATGGCGCCGGCAGTTAAAATCCGAATCAGCGGTAACTGAAGCGGAGCGGGCGGCGCACTACGCAAAACACACAGCAATTGAAGTTTTATATATTCAGGAAGCAACATTGTGGCATGAGAAGCCTGGCCACTGTTGCCTTTGTTCTCACGCTTGCCATGGCCCTTGCGCCGGCTGCCGCAGTAAGCAGCTCGTTGGGCCTGTTCGACGTTTCAGCGTCAGCGGCAACGCTAGCGTGGTCCAACTCCTATACGTCCAACTTCGTTTTGACACGGTCTTCCGCGCCAGTAAACATTGCCATCGACGGCAGCCACTCCGGCATCCACGGCCTGTATGCGCAAAAATCCCTGTACACCGACCAAAAATACCGGTCAACCGGTTGCTTAGGCGCAACCGACGACCAAGACAGTCCGCTCACCATCCTCAACGCTTCCGGCGCCCAGCAGAGCAGCTTTGCCCTTAACCCGTCCGCGGCCGTAACTATGGCACACACCGTTTCCTGCCCGCCCGGCCGTTATGCCGGCCAGCTAAGGATAGCCAACCAGGACAATGCGAGCGACTACGCGTTCGTCAACGTGACGGTGAACGTGCCAATAGACCAAACTAACGAACTGGACGCAAGCTCGCGGGCCGGCTCCTTTAGAGGCACTTTTGACCCAATGGCTGGCTACCACTCCTTCCTGTTCAACACCAGCGCAGTCCAGGGCAGCACCGGCATAACCATCGACTTGTCCTGGGGCAGCGCCAACAATGACTTGGACTTGTTCCTGTTCGACCAGTCCGGCACGCTGAAGGCAAAGTCAGTTGGCCGTTACAGCAACTCGGAGCATTTGAGCTATTCCTACCTGCCGGCTAACCAGGTGTGGGAGATAAGGATAGCAGGCAACGCCTCCGAAACATATTCCGGGACGATAAAATATTCGACGCTTTCGGTACGTTCCGGCAGCAGCCAGTTGGCCAGTCTCGAGTTCGGCTCCTGGGCGGTCGGGGAAGGCAGCCAGATAAATGCAACGCTAAGGAATGATGGTCTTTCCAGCCTGAGCAACGTGCACATCGCTTCCAGCGAACTGTATCGCTATTACGAGTTCCAGGGCTCCTCTACCGGCAACTTCACCTTCCTGGTGCCAAGCTTTGCCAAGCGCGTGCGCGCCTCTCTGGCTTGGGCCGGCAGCGCCAACTATTCCCTGACCTTGTACAGCCCGTCTGGCCAAGTAGTTGGCATTTCTGACAGCAAGCAACTGCCGGCCAAGGCAGCCCTGGCAACCGCGGAAGAGCTGGTAGAGACCGAGCAGGTTGAGGAAGGCAGTTACACGATTTCCATCAAGCAGCACAGCGGCTCTGCCACCTTCAGCGCGAAAGGTTTTGCCTATCTTGACACCGGCGGCTGGCTAGCTTCATCCCTGTCTTCCGTTGCCCTCAACCCGGCCGGCCAGAACGACTCCGCATCCAGCGTTGCTGTCTCCGCATCCATACCGCAGGCCGCGCTCAACGGCCAGTACAAAGGCACGCTGGCTTTGGCTGATGCCACCGGCGCGGCCATCGACCTGCCGGCCAGCCTTTCAGCATCTACTGCAACCCTGCTGGTGGCGGGCAAGCTGGCCTCCGCTTCGGCCACGCTTAAGGACAACATCGGCTTCAACCGCTCCGGCAGCCAGCTGCAGGCAAGCATACTCCTTGCCAACATCGGCGAAAAACCGATCGGCAGCATCAACTGTACGAGCAGCATGAAGCTCAACAACGGCAACGGCTTCATCGGCATCAGCTTTGCCTGCCCGACACTGCTGGGCGCCGGCCAATCCAGCAGCATGCCGGTCAATTTTGCGGTTGACGTGGCAAATACCGGCAACCGCATCGGCCTTTACTCTGGAACCATAGGCGTCGCAACGACCAACTCCGCGCCGTACAAGTCCATGACCCTGACGCTGAACGTGAACCTGACCGACGAGCTGACCGTCGAGCCGGTGTCTATATCCACCCAGGGAAGCGATACGGTAATCTCCAACGCCTCGGTGGCCGAGAACGTCACGGTGCGCTTCCGCGTCAAATATGTCAATGGCAACGAGATTACCGACTTGCCGGGCGGCAGCTTTTCCGTCCAGCTGTTCGAGCCGAATGCGAATTATACAACGGCCAATCTTGCCCTGCATAACGTAACGCCTTTATACTCTTCCAGTTATGGGCTGGTAGCAGCTGCCCCAGCCGGCCTGGCTGGCGGCAGGTATAGCGCGCGCGTCAGCGCGGCAGCCGACCGCAACTCCGTTTCCTATAAAGGCGTGCAGCTGGTGCCGGAAATAACGGTGAATGAGGTTGGCATTTTGCTAGCTTCTGGCGGCCTGGCCCTTGGCAATTTTGATGAAAAAACGGAAAAGGTCTTCAATGCTTCAGTGCGCAATCTGGGCCAGAAGCAGGCCAGCGGGCTGGCGCTTGCGTTCAACCCGGCGTCGTGCCCGGTTGCGGTGATTGCCGGCTCCTATTCCTGCCCGGCCAGCCCGTCGGTAACCATAAACGGCAGCTCCTTCATTTTCGACCTGTCGGCGTTCTCTGCCGACTGCTGGTTCTCCTGGCGCCTGACCGGCAATGACGTTTCTGCAACCAGCTCCTGCTCCGACGCCGGCGTGGCCGCCAGCCAGCAGTCCTATGGTCCCCTGGCCGGCATATCCATGACCGTGAACGATGTCGCGCCGGCCGCAACGGCTGCCGCAACGGCAACCGTCTCCGAGGGCTCGGGCGGCGTGCCGGCCTGCATCCGGGATGACGATTGCGGTTCCAGGTTCAACTGCGTCGGCAGCGTCTGCGTGCTCCTGTCC
>JACQOC010000090.1 GCA_016202785.1 Candidatus Aenigmatarchaeota archaeon | reverse complement strand
CCTCTGAGGCGCACGCTCAGCAAAGCGATGGTCGCGCACGCGGCAAAATTGAGGAAGGAAACCATCCGGAACAGGAAATCAGGCAGCACAAATATGCTGTACAGGAACGTTACGCCGGTGGTGAGGGTCCAAATGAGATAGGATTCGAGGTTGGCGCTGGGCCGGTTCCGGAGCAGATCTTTGACCGTGGGCCAATACGCGATGGTCGCAATGACGCCGACGGCGCCGTAGGCCAGCGCAATCACCTGGATGAGGAGTGTGTCTGCCAGCATGGCTAACTATTGGCCGGCAACATTAAAACAGCTGCCGGAACTGAAACCCATAGGGTTAGTAATGCCAACAGGCATTTAAGTACGCCGCCGAATATTAAGCGAAGGCAATGGCCGGTAAGAAGCGACGGAAATGGCTACCGTTTGGCTGGAAAGTGATGGCGGCATACGGCCTGATCAACATATTTTTTGCCATCATCGTGCCGTTCTCATCCTATTTCGGCCTGCCCGGCCAGCCGATGTTTGTCTTTGCCCAAGGCGATGCGCAGTTCACCGGCCTTACCTGGGGCCAGATTGCCGCGCTCAGCCCGGACCTTGGCACCTGGATCGTGCTGACCATGGCCAGCATGTGCGCGATGATGATGGGCGTCGGCATCCTTACCTTCATGATCGCCAGGCACGCCTACCGCAACGGCGAGAGGTGGGCCTGGAAGGCGCTGGTGGCCGCCAACGTCCTTACGCTTGCCTATTATGTGTTTTTCATCGGCGGCGTGCATGCCGCCAAAGGGCTGCCGTTCTGGACCTGGGTGCCAGGGACGTCTGGAGTCGGTGCCGACCTGTTCGTGGTGATTTTCGCCGTCTGGCTGGCGGTTGGCCTGTGGCTGCCGCGCAAAGAGTTGCAAGGCTGAATTGTTTTGAGGCGAACAGGTAAGACTGCCGTGCGGGGTTGAAAAGGTCAAACCTTGGACTACTTCTCGTCTTTGTAGATGCGGCTTTCCACGACCTCTGCCTGCCCCCGGTATTTCGCGTCGTGCAGCTTGTTATACGGCGTCTCGGCCGGGGAGAAGAGCTTGAAGAACACCAGCTTACACACCTTCATGCCCGGGTACAGGGTGACCGGCATCTTGCCTAGGTTGCTGATCTCCAGCACCAGCTTGCCGTCAAACCCCGGGTCGACCAGGCTGGAGGTGATGTGCGCCGTTATGCCCAGCCGGCCCAGGCTGGAGCGGCCGTCAACATATGCCGCAATGTCGGCCGGCAGCCGGACCTTTTCGTAGGTGATGCCCAGCAAGAATTCTTTCGGGTGCAATATTATCGGCTTGCCTTCGGTCTTAATCTCCTCGGTATAGCTCTTCGGGTTGCGCGAGTCGATGAACGCTTCCTGAGTGTACTTGAACAGCCGGAACTCATCGCCCAGGCGCAGGTACAGGCAGGCCGGATGGATCCGTTCCTCGATGCCGTCCTGCGGCTCGATGCCGATCCTGCCGTCCTGTATGTGCTTGCGTATCTCGTGGTCGGGAAGAATCATATACCTTTACTGTGCCGGTGGTTTATAAGTTGCGGGAAAATCCTATCTTATGGCAACCGATGTCAGGGTGCTGTTCTCGGAGCGGGAGGTGCGGGACAGGGTGGCAAAGCTGGCCGCGCAGATAACCGCTGATTATGCGCCGGTGTTGAAGCCGGATGAGAACCTTCTCATGGTCGGCGTCTTGCGCGGCGCATTTGTCTTCTTGGCCGACCTGGCCAGGGGCATTCACCTGCCAGTTGAGATTGATTTTGTCCGGGCGGAAAGCTACCGAAACGGCAAAAGCAGCGCCAATCTGACAATGGCTGCCGCATTGCCGACGCAGGTATGTAACCGCCACGTTTTGTTGGTCGAAGACATGGCAGACACCGGCAAGACCTTGCAGCTGGTGGTCAGCAGCATAGCGCAGGGGTTGCCGGCATCGCTGAAGGTCGCATGCCTGATCGACCGGGCTTTGCCGCGGGAGCGGCAGCCAAGACCCGATTACGTCGGCTTCCATGTCCAAGGCCGGCAGTTTTTGGTCGGCTACGGGCTTGACCATGCCGGCCGCTACCGGGAACTGCCCTACATCGGCGCTCTGGAATGACGGCTTGCGGCAGCGCAGGGCGAGAGGCCATCAAAAGATTCTAGAGCTAATTTGTGCCGACCGGCAATTTGACGCCGAAGATCTTGCTCTCGCCTTCCTGCATGCTGACGCCATACACCTGGTCGGCCACCCGTATGACCTCATCGTTGTGGCTGATGACGATGAACTGGGTATCTTTGGAATGCTTGCTGAGCATGTCGCCAACGCGCTTGCTGTTCTTCTTGTCCAGGGCGGCATCCGCCTCGTCCAAAATGTAGAACGGCAGCGGCTTGTGCTTCTGGATGGCAAACACGAAAGCAAAGGCGGTCAAGGTCTTTTCGCCTCCAGACATGGCGTCCATGTGCAACAGCTGCTTGCCGCCCGGGCTGGCCTGGATCTGCAGGCCGGCGTCCATGCCGTCCGGGTCGTCCAGCGACAGGCTGGCCTCCCCGCCGGTAAGCTCCCGATACACGTCCTTGAAGTGCTTCTGCACCGAGTTCAGGGTGTGCATGAACGCTGCCATACGCTTCTCCTCGATCTTCTGCATCGCTTCCAGGATGGAATTGCGCTCCGCAACTATCCGGTCCAGCTTCTCCTTGAAGTCCTCAAATTCCGTCTTGATGGTCTCGAAGTCGTCCAGCGCCTTCATGTTGATGTTGCCGAGCACCTGCATCTGGCGCATAAACTCCCTTTCCCGTTCGCGCAGCTCAGTCACGCCCAGTTCCAGGAACGGCTTGACCGCCTCCTTGGCCTTCTCATCCTTCTGCAGGTTCAGGCTTTCCAGCTTCGCCTCAAACCTGGCCTTGTCGATGTTGAACTTGCCGATCTCCTGCTGGATGGTCAGCCGCTGCTCATACGCCTGCCGCCGCTTGCCCCGGGCCGAGGTCAAAGCCGTATCGATTTTCGACTTCTCGATGTCCAGGTTGAAGCTTCTGCGCTTGCGCTCCTTCTTCGCCAGGACCGACAGCTCCGCCTCGATCTCGGCCATGCGGCTGGCCAGCGCGATGTTCTCCTGCACGATGTTGTTGCGCTCGTCCTTGAACTGGTCCACTTCCTTGGCAACGTTGCGCTTCTGGTAGAAGCCGCCGGTCACCACTCCGGACGGCTCGATGATGTCCCCATCGAGCGTGACCAGCCGGACACGCTCCCGGGCCGCAATTCCTTTGGCCACATCGATATTTTCCGCGCACGCGGTCTTGCCGAACAGGTAGCTGACCGCCGGGCCGAATTTCGGGTCATATTTAACCAGCTCGGACAGCCAGCCGATGGCGCCTTTGGGCAGAGGCCTTTTCGCCGGGTATTCCACCTTGTCCAGCGGTATGAAGACGGCCCGGCCAATCTTGTTGCGCTTGAGGTGCTGGACGCAGCCAACCGCGGTCTCCATGCTGTCAACGATGACGTCCTGCAAATGCCGGCCGGCGGAAACTTCGATGGCAGTTGCATACCTGTTCTCCACCCGGATCAGCTCGCCAACCGTCCCCTGCACGCCCTTGAAGCCAAGGATAGCTTTGACCGCCTGGGAGGTGTCGCCAAAGCCCCTGGCCCGCTCCGTAAGTGCGTCCAGGCGCAGCATTTCGCGCTTGTTGAACTCGATCTTGTCGCGCAGCCGTTCGATCTCCCCGTTCAGCCTGGTTATCTTCTTCTCCACCTCGATCTCGTCGGTCGAGCGGAACACGTCCTGGGCCAGGTTTTCCAGGTTCTTCTCCTGCTTCTGCAGCTCCTTGTCCAGCTTGTCGATCTCTTCCTGCAGTTTGGCGGCCTCGCCTTCCTTGGCCGCGATCTTGTTGCTTACCGACTCGATGCCCTTCTCCGCGCTGTCGAAGTCCTTCCATACCAACGCGGTCCTGGCGCCCTCCAGGCTGTCGGCCAGGCCCTTGTACTGCAACGCAGCGTCCCGTTCCTGGCGCAGCCTTTCTACCACTTGCACCTTCTCGCGCATGACTATTTCCGCTTCCTTCACCCGCCCCTCGATCTTGGCCAGTTCCAGCTCCGCTTTATGCTTCTTCTCATCGTATTCAGCAATGCCCGCCACTTCATCGATGATCTTGCGCCGCTCGTACGGCCCCATCTCCACGATCTGGTTGACGTCGCCCTGCTGGATGATGTTGTGCGCATCCGGGTGCAGCCCGACGCGCGAGAATATGTCCAGCATGTGGCCTCTGGTGACCACTTTCCCGTTCACCTTGTAGGTGCTGACGCCTTTCTTGTTCAGCTTGCGCGTAACGGATACCTCATCCTCGCCCAGCGGCAGCAGCCGTTTCCGGTTATCGAAATGCAGCGTCACAAAGGCGTAATCCGAAGCGTCCTTGCCCTTGCCCTTGGTAAAAATCAAATTTTCCGCCTTCGGCGCCCGCAAATTCTTGGACGGCACCTTGCCCAGCACGAACTGTATCGCCTCCCCGATATTGGACTTGCCGGAGCCATTCGGCCCGGTGAACACGCTGAAGCCGGTCGGTATCGGAAT
>JACQOC010000087.1 GCA_016202785.1 Candidatus Aenigmatarchaeota archaeon | reverse complement strand
TACCGTTGATCTACCGGCCCTCAATCTACAATTACTGCCGGCAGTAATTTATAAGAAGGCACACGCCCGCTGGGGCTGCCGCAAGCATTTAATTTGCGCTTCCAGAATAGAGGCCAGCGGGCCCGTAGTATAGCTTGGTAGTACTCCGGCTTGGGGTGTCGGCAACCTGAGTTCAAATCTCAGCGGGCCCATGGCGGCAATTTGGCGGGCCGTCAGGCCTTGCCCTTGCCAAGCTCTGCAGCTACCACCCGTGCCACTGCGCTTCCAGCCGCTTTGCCCCTGAACTCTTTCATCACCAGGCCCATAAGGATGGCCTGCGCATTGTGCTTTGCCGCTATGTCCTTGTTGTCCTGCAGCGCGTTCCTGACCGCTTTGCGGATGTCCTCATCCGATATGCCGTGGCCGGCCAGGGCTCCAACGTCTGCCTTCGGGTTCTTGGCCAGCTTCCGGAAGGCATCCAATATGGCCTGCTTGTCCGCTTCCCGGCCCTTCAATGCCTTGAACACCACCAGCACGTTTTCCATACCGATGGTGTCCACGCTTATGCCTTCGCTGGCCAGTTGCTTGGCGTAAGCGGTAACAAAAGAGGCGGCCAGCTCCGGTTTGGCATACTCCGCTATCTTCTCAAACAACACCGCCTTGCCAGACGCTATTATCTGCCCGGCCATTTCCCGGTTCAGCCCATAGGCTTTCACATACTTCTCCAGCTTGGCGTCGAGCAGTTCCGGCAGCGTTTTCCGGATTTCGGACAAACGGCCAGCGCTTATCGCTATCGGTCTTATGTCCGTCTCCGGATAAAGCCGCGCCGCCCCGGGCAACGGCCTGAGGAATTCGGTGCTGCCGTCCGGCAGGGCCTTGCGCACTTCCTTGGCGACTTTCTTGCCGGACTTGAGCAAAGCTTGCTGCCGTGCCGCTTCCTTTTCCGCCAGCAGCTGTATCTGCCCGAGCCGTTGCACGCCCTTTATCTCCACCCGGCCGCCGGCCGGTATGGAAACGTTCAGGTCCTGCCGGATCGTGCCCAGGCCTTTCTTGGCCGCGCCGGTCGATTGCAAAACCATGCCGATCTTCTTGGCCGCTTCTTCGGCCTGGGCCGGGTTGGTAATGTCAGCTTCCGTGCCGATCTCGACTAATGGAATGCCGAGCCGGTCCAGGCCATACTCCACATAGCCTTGGCCTTTGGCGATTATCTGGCTGGCTTCCTCTTCCAGCGAAACGTTGGCGATGCCGACGCGCCCTTCTCTTGTTTCGATGAAACCGTTGGTACCTATTATGGCCGTCCGTTGGAAGCCGGAAGTGTTGCTGCCGTCAATGACCGTCTTGCGCATGAAATGGATCTCGTCTGGCACGCGGCAATTTAACAGCAGGGCGGCCTTCAATGCGGCGTCAAGTGCCTGCTGATTAACGGGATGCGGCGGCTCTTCATCGGCCTCCACCAAGCACGACTCTTCCACAAAAGATGCGTAGCGGAATTCGGTGTTTTTTGCGGATTCATGGACAGCAGCAATATCGACATCGCCGGTTTCGCCAGCGACTGGCCGGAGCCTGCGGGTTATCACGCCAGCTTTGTCATCCCCAGCAAGCTGTGCCAGGCAGGCGCAGAACAGTTTGCTGCCAGTTCCCAACTGCTGGTGTATCTCCAGCCCAATCTTCATTGCCGAAGGCTTGTCGCTGTTCATGCTCACCGGAAGATTAGGTCGCGGCGCTTGAGGTGGTTGCGCTTGCAATGCTCGACGAAAATGTCGAAGTAGGTGCTCTTGATGCCCAATGCTATCGGCAGCCCGAGGCTGGCGGCCGATCTTTCAATGTCCCTCTCATTTCCCTCGATCTCCACATACTCGCCAATCTCTGGCAAGCGGTCCAAGAAGACTTTGGCTCTCCCAAGCTTCCATATCTCCCGCTCCTTTTCATAGGCCCAGGCTTTGCGGAAGCCGACCCGCTCCAGCAACCTTGCCGCGCTTTCGGCATCGGCCACTTCCGTCTCTATCTCCTCTCGGATTTTGAACCTGCTTTTCACCGGCTTGGACTTGAAGGTCAGCATCTTGCGGTCGGAAACGCGCAGCCTGAGGAGCTCGTCACGCTTGAAAAGCATGCCGTCCTGGGTGTCGAAGATGGTGTTGGCCTCAAAGAACTTCTTGAGCATGGTGGCGCCCAGCCGCTTCAGCTTCAGCCGCATCTCCCCATGCCGGGCCTTGAACTTTATCTCCTTTTCTATCATAGGCTCACGCAAGGAACGTATCGCTCCTGCTCCTTTCGCTGATTTCGCCGGCCACGCTGGTCAGCATCATCTTCCTGACTTGCGCCTGGTCCGCACTGTGGCCGAGCACCCAACCCAGCTTGACGTAGGCCGTTTCGGTGAGCATGTCTTCCCCGGGTATGGCGTTTGCGCCGTGGTACAGCATGCGCAAGTTGGTGTACACGTCGGCGTTAATTCGGCCATAGATGGTCTGGCTGGTGGTGACGAAAGGTATGCCGTCCTTGGTATGCCGCTTTATTGTCTCAATCCAGCTCCGCCCCGCAAAAGTTGGCACATGGCCCAGGCCCATAGCCTCGATGACAAAGCCCTTGTAACCCTTTGAAACCAGGTAGTCTATTACGGTCGGGTCAGAGCCTGGATAAGCCTTCACGATGGCAACCTTTGGTTCGAACTTTATGTCCAATACCACTTCACCGTCCGAACGTTTCCGGGCTTGGCGGTTGATTTTATCGATCTTCCCGGATGGCCAGATTTTCGCTAGCGGCGTGTCATTTACCGGCCGGAACGCGTCCCGCCTTACCGTGTGCATCTTCCTGGCCTTGGTGCCCCTGATCAGCAGGCAATGATCGTCATTCATCGTGCCGTGCATGCAAACAGCAACTTCGGCTATGTCGCTGATGGCCGCATGGGCCGCGCAGACCAGGTTCATGCCGGCATCGCTGCTGCCCCGGTCGCTTGATTTCTGTGCGCCAAGCAGGATGACCGGTTTGGGCAGGCTGGGCAGCATGAAGGACAGGGCTGCAGCGGTATAATGCAGCGTGTCGGTGCCGTGGGTGATGATGACGCCTTCGCCGCCCGCCAGCTCCTTTGCTGCAGCCTTCGCCAGCGCTATCCAATCCGTGTGGTCCATATCCTCGCTCATCTTGGTGAACGGCTTGACCAAATTCCTTATGTTGACGGTGTCCGCCAGCTCTGGGACGTTGAAAAGGAATTCCCTGGGGTCTTCAATGGCGGATACGCCGCCGGTGCCATAGTCAACCCGGCTGGCGATAGTGCCGCCGCTGGCGATGAGCGCTATTGCCGGCTTGTCTGGCCTAAAGGCAACGGTGGGCGCCTTGGTCTTGCCCATTCCCAGGTGGGCGGCCGGCTTTTCCACCGTTAGCGCTTCGGGCCGCAGGCCGATGTTATAGCCGTTGTCCAGCTTGATGACCAGCGCGTCACCGTCGCCCAAATCCGGCCGCTGCAAGACCGTGCCGGAATAGTTATGGCCGTCCTTGGTAACGGTTACGCGGTCACCTATGCTGGCGCCCGCTGACTTCAGAAGCCGTTCCAGCTTGGCGGAGTACATGGAAGCGTTATAATTGTTCCCCGCCAACAATAAATAGATGGTAAACGTCAACGGTGTCAAGCACGGCGAGCTGGTGGTGGACGGAAAAAGCTACTATTCCGACGCCATAGTGTGGTGGGACGGGACGGTAGAAATGGCCGACAAGTTCCATGTGGTCGGGGTTGATGCTATGGCCAGACTGCTAAGCAAGTCGCCGGAAATAATAGTCATCGGCCTGGGCATCAACGGCAGCGTGACCGTCGAGGAAAGCGCAACCGAATTGGCGGAGCGGAAAAAGGTCAGCTTCTATGCGGAGCAGAGCGCGAAGGCCGCAGAACTGTTCAACGCCTTCATGGCGGCTGGCAAGAAGGCCGTTGCCCTCATCCACACCGGCCTGTAGTCATTTGTGCGCGAAGGCGATCGTCACTTTGCCGTTCTTCTTATCAACAAAATCGATGCGGCCGAAGCCGATCCTTAGCATGTGTACCAGTGTTCCATGCGGCAGGCCGAGCATGGCCGGCTCAGCCACGCCTTCCAGCGGCCCGTCCGGAGTCAATAGCGTCAGCTTTGGGCAGGGTGAAGAGACAAACTGCAGCTTGCGCATCTCTTTCTGTATAGCGTCACCGGTGTAAACTGCCTTGCGGCCGCTCAGCCGGAAGTTGCCGATGCCGATCAGCCGGAACTCTTTGCCGGCCAACGCCTGGAAGTCCGTACCTGGTATGTAAATTTCCTTCGCATTCACCGCTATCTTGCGCTTGCCGCGCTCCGGAAAATCCGGATGCCGCTGCAGCTCCGCTTCCTTAGTTTCGCTGCCGGACAGCTCGATATGCTCTGGGGCAAGCGCTGCCATGTACCGGTCGGCCATCGGATCGATCAGCTTGCGGTTGATGCCCTCCAGGTTTTCCCAGCTCATCTTGATGTCGGTCTTGCTGACGCCAGTCAACTTTGCCATCTGCTCCATCGCCTTGGGCTGGAAACCGCGGCGCAGCAGCGCGCGCAGCGTCGGTAGGCGCACGTCGTCCCAGCCTTCGTATTCCCCGGAATCCATGCCCTTGCGCATGTCGCGCTTGTGCAGCTTCTTGCCGGGCATGTGGATCATGCCGAAGTTGATGGCAACCGGTTCCTTCCAGCCGAACGCCTTATAGATCAGGCCTTGGACGGCGGTGTTATGCTCATGCTCTTTGGCGCGGAACACGTGCGTTATCCCCATCTTATGGTCTTCCACGGCGCAAGCGAAATTATACAGCGGCCACGAGCTGTGTTTGCTGCCCTTCCGCGGGTGCACCGCCTTCGCCACCCGGAACAGGGGCGGGTCGCGCAGCACCGGGTTGGCTTCGGCCATGCTGGTTTTCATCCGCACCACCGCCTCGCCTTCCGCATAGCTGCCGGCCAGCATCTTTTCCCACTCTTCAAGCTGGCGTTGCTGCGGCAGGTTGCGGTGGCCGCATTCTTTCTGCTCCAGCTTCAGTTTGCGGAACTGCTCTGCCGGGCACAGGCAGACATAGGCCTTGCCCGCCTTGACCAGCTCCGTGCCGAGCCGGTAATACTCTTCAATATTGTCCGATTCTATGGCGACCGCGTCCGGCTTTATGCCGACGCTCTCCAGGTCTTGCTGTATGAAACCATAGAACTCCTTCTTCACTTTCTTGGCGTCCGTATCCTCCAGCCGGAGGCAGAACTTGCCGTGGTATTTCCTTGCGTACAAGTAGCTAAGGAACGCTGCCCTGAGGATGTGGGAGATATGCAATGGCCCGGTGGGCGCCGGCGCGAAGCGCGTGACGACTTGTCCGTCGACTGCCCCTTCCAGCTCCGGAAGGCCCTGCGGTTCGCTTTTCTTTTCCGGTAGGCCCGGCCCGATCTTGGCCAGCAGTTTATCCCTTTCCCCGTGCGTGAGGCTGTTAACTCCTTTCAGGATCTTGGCGATCTCCTTCCTTAGGCTGGGTATGTCTTGCTTCAAGCTTGGGTCTTCTGCCAGCACCCTACCCAATACTGAGCCTTCGTCGGCCCTGCCGCCGTGCGCCGCCGCGTTGAGCAGGGCATGCTTCCTTATCACTTCCGCTTTCGCTGCCATTGGCGCTCCATGAAACTAAAGGCTAAGGAGGAATAAAAAAAGAAGCAGTGTGCGCAACTAGCTTGCGCCGTCAGATTTCGCTTATCTTCTTGGCGACGGCAGACTTGATTTCCTTGTCGTTCGGTATGGCTATGCTCCGCTTGAAGCGCTTTGTGCCATCCGGCAGGTAAAAACCCCTGCTCACCGACACAAACTCGTTCTCGCCCTCCGGCGTTATTGCCTTCTTCAGGGCTATTTCAAGGAAGTTGTTCTTCCCGAACTTAATCTCCTCTGCTTTCAACACTTGGAATTCCACCATGTTAACCTCCGTGTGCTGTTTTAATTTCTATAGAATTGGCCCACGAATATTTAAGCTTTCCCGGCTTGGCGGGCAACGCTTTCCGGTAGACAGGAGCACTACGGGCAATTTAAGCGCGGCGCGCAATTATCACATTATGGTAGCCAGTATCGGCAAATTCCTGGAGCAGGAGCGCAACCTGGGCAAAGTGATCAGGTTCAGCGCCAGGGCCAGGCTTAAGGACGAAAGCGTTGCCGAGCATTCCTTCCACGTCGCCTTTTACTCCATGCTGCTGGCCGACCTGGAAATGAGCTACGGCAACAAGGTAGATGTGGAACGGCTGCTGCGCTCGGCCTTGCTACACGACCTGGAGGAATGCCTGACCGGCGACATCATGCACAGCTTCAAGTACAGCGACGCCAAGGTCAGCAAGGAGATCAAGCGCATCAGCGGCAAATTCTTCGACGGCCTCATCGCCTCCCTGCCCAACGGCTTGCCGAAGAAATATTCCGGCCTCTGGGCCGGCGCCAAATCGCCGTCCATCGAGGGCCGCATCCTACAGGCTGCCGACCGGCTGGAAGCCTTGCTGTACTCCATGCAGGAATATTCGATGGGCAACAGCCACTTCAAGCATACTGCTGAGGAGATAACGGCAAAGTTGAAGGGCACCGGATTGAAGTCAGTCGAAACTGTGCTGAAGGGCCTTAATATCGGTAAGAAGTAATCAGCCGGCCAGCAGCTGCTTGACAAACTTGTCCGGGTCGAAGGGCTGCAGGTCTTCATAGCCTTGCCCGACCCCGAGGAACAGTATGGGCTTCCTGATGCTGTACGCTGCCGTCAGTATCGAGCCGCCCTTCTCGTATATCTCAGCCTTGGTGAGGATGAGCGCATCG
>JACQOC010000088.1 GCA_016202785.1 Candidatus Aenigmatarchaeota archaeon | reverse complement strand
GGCTCTCGTCGCGCATGATGTACTCGAACTGCTCGCCGACCCCGATCATCTTGTTCTGCCGCTTGAGGGCCAGCATCATGGCAAAGCCGGCGTAAAAGAATATGCCTTCCATGATCACGTAGAAGCCGATCAGGTCGTGCAGGAACTTCTGGACGTTGTCAACGCCTTCGGTGCTGAACTCCGGGCTGAAGATGGAAGTGGTTAGAGTCACGACGAAATCGTCCTTCTCCTTGATGCTCGGTATGGACTGGTACATGTTGTAGATCTGGTCCGGATCTAGCCCAAGGGTGTCGCAACAGTAGATGAACGTGTCAGTATGAATGGCTTCCTCAAACGCCTGGCGCAGCAGGTATTGCCGGCACTCCGGGTTGGTCACGTGCCGATAGACGGCCAGCACGATGTTGTTGGCGGTCAGCGATTCGGCCGTGGAAAAGAAGCCCAAGTTCCACAGTATCAGTCGCCGCTCGTCGTCGCTGATATGCTTGCCGGATTTCCACTGCTCGACGTCCTTCTGCATCGATATCTCTTCCGGCGTCCAGTTGTTCATGATGCCGGCCTTGTAATACTCCCTGGCCCAGAGATAGTGCATCGGCAGGATCTTGTTCGGGTCGGTCTTCGCAGCGTTGATGATGCCCATGTCCATCACTGGCACGCCTCGCAGTTCGGGTCGTTTATGCTGCACACGTTGGGCGCGCTGGCTGCGGTTTCCGCCGGCCGGATCTGGGTGTGGCCGAACTTGTTCGGGTCGATGGTCGCCTTCTCGATCTGGCTGGCGGCCAGGGTGCGCAAGTAATAAGTGGTCTTCAGCCCCTTGCGCCACGCGTACGTGTAGATTTCGCTCAGCCGCTTGCCCGAGCTGCCCTGGTAAAAGATGTTGAGCGACTGGCTCTGGTCGATCCACTTGCCCCTGGCTGCCGCTATGTCGATCATGCGCTCCGGCTCGATCTCGAACGCGGTAAGGTACTTGCTGCGCAGCTGGTCAGGGATGCCGGCGATCAGCTGCAGGTTGCCGCCGTGGAACTTGAGCTGGTCAAGCGTATCTGGGTTCCAGATGCCCAGACGCTTGAGGTCCTCGATCAGGTAAGAGTTGATGACGGTAAACTCCCCACTGATGTTGGACTTGACGTAAATGTTCTCATAGATCGGCTCGATGCACGGCAGGCAGCCGGCGATGTTGGAAATCGTTGCAGTTGGCGCGATAGCCATGGTATTGGAGTTGCGCATCCCGTACTTCTTCACGTGCTCCCTTACCACCGACCAGTCCAGGGCCTGCTCGCGGCTGACCTCGATGGCCACGCCGCGCTCGTCTTCCAGTAACTGCAACGTGTCAGCCGGGAAGATGCCCCGGTCCCACTTCGAGCCGATATAGGACGGGTAGGTGCCTTTCTCCTTGGCCAGCTCGGAAGACGCAAGGATGGCATGGTAAGCGACGAATTCCATGCTGACGTCGGCAAACACCTCGGCCTCCTTCGAGTCGAAGTTGATGCCGAGCTTGAACAAGGCGTCATGGAAGCCCATGATCCCCAGGCCGATCGGCCGGTGGCGCAGGTTGGAGTCCTTGGCTTCCTTGGTCGGGTAGTAGTTTATGTCGATGACATTGTCCAGCATCCGGATCGCCAGCTTGACGGTGCCGGCCAGCAGCTCGCGGTCTAGCGCGCCGTCGATGATGTGTCGCTCCAGGTTGACCGATCCCAGGTTGCAGACGGCCGTCTCTTCCGGGGAAGTGTTGAGCGTGATTTCCGTGCACAAATTGGAGCTGTGGATAATGCCGACATGCTCCTGCGGCGAGCGGATGTTGCACGGGTCCTTGAAGGTTATCCATGGATGGCCGGTCTCGAACAGCCGGCTGAGCATCTTCTTCCACAGGTCGGCGGCCGGCATGGTTTTGTGGCGCCTGACCTTGCCCTCCCGCGCCGCCTTCTCATACTCCAGATACTTTTCCTCGAACCGGCGGCCGTACAGGTGGTGCAGCTCCGGCACCTCGTCCGGCGAAAACAGTGTCCAGCTGCCGTTGGCCAGCACGCGCTTCATGAACAGGTCGGGTATCCAGTTTGCGGTATTCATGTCATGCGTTCGCCGTCGCTCATCGCCGGTGTTGCGCCGCAGGTCAAGGAAATCCTCGATGTCCAGGTGCCAGGTCTCCAGATAGGCGCAAGTCGCGCCCCGGCGCTTGCCGCTGCGGTTGATGGCGGTAGTGACGTCATTCGCGATCTTGAGGAAGGGAATGACGCCCTGGCTCTCCACATTGGTGCTGTTGATGCGCGAGCCGGTCGCCCTTATGCTGGTCCAGTCGTTGCCCAGCCCGCCGGACCATTTGGAGAGTTGGGCATTGTCGCCCAGGCACTTGAAGATGTGGTTGAGGTCGTCGCTGACCGTGGTCAGGTAGCAGGAGCTGAGCTGTGGGTGCATGGTTCCAGAGTGGAATAACGTCGGGGTGGAAGGCACGTAGCGCAGGGCCGACAAGATCTCGTAGAACTCTACCGCCCGCGCGTCGCGGTCCGGCTCTTCGATCGCCAGGCCCATGGCCACGCGCATCCAGAATGACTGCGGCATTTCAATCCTGCGGCTTTCGGTCTTCAGCAGGTAGCGTTCGTACAGCGTCTGGATGCCAAGATACTGGAACAACAGATCCCGCTCCACCGCCAGGTTTTCCGCCAGCCGCTTCAGGTCAAAATCCAGCATGCGCCGGTCCAGCAGGCCGTGCTCGACGCCGGCCTTGATGCCCCGCACGAACGTCTCCCGATAGGCGATGTCCAATATGTCAGCAGTTATCGAGCGGCCGATGACCTCCTTGTAGATCTTTTGCAGGTAAAAGCGCGACGCAAGATAGCTGTAGGCCGGGTCGCGCTCAATGAACGAAGCGGTGGCCAACACCAGCGCCTTCTCGATCTCCTCGGTGGTCACGCCGTCATAGATGTTGCGTACCGCCTCCTTGGACACAAGGTCAGCAGATATGCCTACCAGGCCGTCTGCCGCGCGCCGGATGGTCTCAGTTATCCGGTTGACGTCGAACAGCGCGATGCTACCGTTGCGCTTGCGCACCTTGAGCTTGCCGAGCCGGGCCTTCTCCAGGTTGAGGCTCCTCTGTTCCTCCCGCTCCTTCTGGCGGTTGGCCCGGTACAGTATATAGGCCTTGGAAATCTCGTAATGGCCGCGCTTGACCAAATGCTTCTCCACGATGTCCTGGATGTTCTCCACGTTCGGATAGAAGTCGACGAAGCGCTGCTCGATTTCGCCGGTTATGTCGGCCATCAGGCCGTCCAGCTGCTCCTGCGCCAGCTCCTGGCCGCTGGCCCGCACCGCCTTCAGTACCGCATTGCTGATGCGCACCTGGTCGAAGTCAACGATTTCGCCGCTGCGCTTGACGACCATCAATTGGCCGGTCCTTAATGCCTGCATGTCGGCTGGCAGGTCCTGGCCTGCTGCCCTCCGTGCGAATAAAACAAGGCTGCTGGTCCTGGTTGGTGGTTTTCGGGCAGAGTCATGTCACCTGCGGGCAACAAAAAGCCAGCGCTGCTCGGCGCCAAAAACCCAGGCGCGTTCAGGCATTTAGTAATAGCGCGGCCGGATATATAAGCTTTGCCAAGCGGCTGGAATTTTTCTTGCGCCGGCTTGCCTTGGGCTTGCCCTCTGCGCGCAAAACCGCTAGCCGTAAGCATGCCGCATGCCTCCAATTGCTACTGGAAACGCTGGGAAAATGTCGGGTACGGCATATGCTGCCGGCCACAGCGCTGACATTTTCACCAGGTCCCGATACTCGCTTTGGCCGGCTGCGCCGCAGCCCATGCTGGTCTCCTGGGCGAGACGCCACTCAACCACTGACCCCTTGCCGATCCTGGCCTTGTCGATGCTGTCCAAACCGATCTGGCCGTCGACATAGAATTCCCAAAACAGCTGGCTATTGTCGGCAACGACGGCGCCGTCGCGCACGCCGTTGATCGCTTCCACATATACCGAACCCCAAAAGGCATCATACCTGAGCTCCAGATCGAGGCCCGCTTGCTGCGCCGCTTTCTGCAGCGCCTGGTACACGCTTTGCCGCTCGTCGGACTGGAAAATGACCCGCTCAAAAATGCGCTGGCCGCCAATAACCTGCTGCGCGTAGTCGACGACTAGTGGTTTCCTGGGCGCAGCTGGCAGCATGGCCGGCACTGCATAATGCTCCGGCTTTGCTGGCTGCGGTTGTTCCACGTCGCGCTCCCGAAACCCGGCAGCGTCCGCGTTGCTGGCCGCCTCGATGCTGTGGTGACTGTAGTGCTTATCGGCCGGCTGCAGCTGGCCACCAGCAGCCGCCGCGCTTTCCGCTGCCAGCCGCGTGCTATACGCTGCCTTTGCTGTCCGCGCCTTGTTCCAGCTGGCAATGGACTGTTCCCGGCTGGTTGCGTCTGTCAGCCGTCGCTTGTTCTTGGCCGCGGCAACCGGCGCAACCGTTGCCGGTCCGGGTTGAAGGTCAATGGTAAAAAGGTCGTCCGCAGCGTCGTCAGCCGTTGCGTCGGCGGCTAGCGTCTGGTGCAACCAGTCGATGAAATCGGCGCCAAAAAGCTCGTCCAGTTCCGGCAGCAACCGCTGCATCAGCACATTCCCCACCCGCACTGGGTGCAGGTAATGCACCCTTCCTTCATCGCCAAACTGCCGGAACAGCTGGGGCATTTGCTCGGCTTGCCGGACATGCCGGTCCCGTTCCCGTTGCCATTGCCGTTGGCCGTTTCGATAGCCAGCTTGCCGACCGCCGTCGCGGTGCCGGCAGCGCGCAGCACCTGCCCCTTGATGGAGCTGTCCCGGAAAACGGTCACCGCCTTGCAGCCCAGCCGGTAGGCTAACAAATAACTCTTCTTGATGTCCTCGACGGTCGCGCTGGCCGGGAAGTTGTTGGTCTTGCTGATGCTGCTATCGGTCCACTTCTGCAGCGCAGCCAGCGCCTTTATATGGTCTTCAGGCGTTATGTCCATGGCGGTGACAAACACCTTCTTCATCTTCGGCGGCACGTACTGCACGCCATGGATGCGGCCCTGGTTGCGGTTGACATCCGCGATCAGCGCTTCATCGTAAATGCCCTCTTCCTTCATGCGATGCTCGAACACCGGATCGACGTAATAGAAGCTGCCGACCGCGACATGCTTCTCGTACACCAAGGTGTAAGCGGGCTCAATGCCGCTGGAACAGCCGGCGATCATGCTGATGCTGCCGGTTGGCGCTATGACCGTGGTGAAGCCGTT